>NZ_JAKOAV010000024.1 GCF_029478095.1 Pelotomaculum isophthalicicum JI
AACATACCGTTCCGTGGCATAAATCGTCTTATGTCCAAGATATGTGGACAGGATGGGAAGTGCCACGTACATGTCTAGCCCAGCATCAACCATCTGTTTGAAGGAGCCCACCGAAAAAGTGTGACGCTTATGTAACGCGTTACATAAGCGGCATAGCTGCGCCAGTTTGTTGTACGCCAACGGAGTCAGCCTGAAAGAGATCCAGGAGTGGTTGGGGCACAGTGATATTTCCACCACCTCGAACATTTACACCCACCTGGATTTTAGCTCCAAGGTCGCTTCGGCCAACGCCATCATCGGCGTATATCCCTCCTGACATCCCTCCAAAGCGGGCGGAATGCCAGGTAAATAGGGAGATGAGAGCACTGCAAATATGCGCTAAAATGTATCAGGTGACGGTATGCCGGGCGGCAAACAGAAAAGTGCCGCAAGAAAAGAAAAAGCCCTCAAATCCGCTTATATCACGGCTTTAAGAGCATTGATTTTCTGGTGCCGATGGCCGGAGTCGAACCGGCATGGAAGTTATCCAACGGTTTTTGAGACCGCCGCGTCTGCCAATTCCGCCACATCGGCAAATTATTTTTTAGCAAGGTTTATTCTAGCAGAAAAAAGATATGCCGTCAATATGCTGAAGGCAGTATAGTGATGTTCTTGTGGCATATATTACCGGATAGGCTGTTTCGAAATACTTAACTTGTTAAAGGATTTAGTAGGTGTAATGTCGAAATGCATATTGATAAATTATCGGGTACGGGGATAGTAACCCCATCGAGCATTTTTTATGAATGTTCTGTTACCTTTTATATAGGTGGCCCTTTCGCAAAGGAGGGGTGAAGATGCAACCGGCTGATAACATTCTCGTTGAGAGAAGTAAAAACGGGGATATGGAAGCCTTTGAGCAACTTGTCCGCCGTTATGAGAATAAAGTTTACACGGTGGCTTACCGTTTTCTAGGCAACCATGCTGACGCGTCCGACCTTGCTCAAGATGCTTTTTTAAGGCTCTACCATGCCTTGCCAAGTTTTCGAGGTGAATCCAGTTTCATGACCTGGCTTTACCGTATCACCGCTAATGCGTGTCGCGATGAAATACGCCGTAGGCAAAGATATCATTTTATGTCTCTGGACAATGAAATTGAAAATAACGGTGACCATATTATGTCACGGGTATCCGGTCTGACTCCCTCGCCTGAGGAAGAATTTGAGCAAAAAGAGTTTAATGATATGATCCAGCAATGTATTAATAGTCTTACGCCGGAGCATCGTTTAATTTTAGTCATGAGAGAAATACAGGGCTTGTCATATGATGAGATGGCTGATGTATTAAAATGCTCCCTAGGCACGGTTAAGTCCCGATTAAGCCGTGCCAGGCAAGCGTTTAAAGAAATTTTTAATGATCGGAGGGAACTTTGGAGCAAGGACTCACGTCTAGCTAAATGAGGGGGGATGAGAGGTGCAGTGCCTGGAAATTGAGGAACTGCTTTCACCTTATCTAGACGAAGTACTTGACCCATCGGAAAGTGAAGTTGTTGCCTCTCACCTGGCTGTATGCGCAAGTTGCCGGGAAAAGTATGATATTCTCAATGAAACTGTCAATTTCATTAAAAACTTGCCGGAGATGGCGTCACCCCCTGAGTTCGGCACCCAGGTAATAAATGAGGTCTTAACATATCCAGCACGTGAAAAGACCGGTTTGGGCAGTGTTTTTAAGACCTTCAAAAAGAGTGGCTGGTTGCGTGCGTGCTCTTTTGCCGCCATGTTCGTGGTTATATTTAGTATAACCACGTTGATTTATGGGATGCCGCCGGGGCAATGGTACCAAAAAATATCTTCGTTGCTGGTTTACGAACAACGGAACGAGCCAAAACCAGACGCTGAAATAAAAAGTAATGAACGTGTAGATATAAACGAAACTGACCCAAAAGAGGATGGCCCGGGGTATGAGGATAAACTTGATAATATTCCTGGCTTACCAGCCAACGATGGCAGTTCGCCAGCCGGAATACCCGTTGTCCCGCAAAAAATGGCTGAAAAAGAAGGGGCTATTATCACAGAAGTTGCTTATGGTTATATTCCGGCTTCCAATAAGGAACCGCATAATTTGTTGCTTGATGCTACTCTTGCCCTGTCAACAGAGAATCCGTCTGTTGTGCCGGAAAAAATCGCCGACCTGGCTGATAAAAATGGGGGTTACTTGGCGCCGGGAAGTTCTGAAGAAGGAACGCTCACTGTAAAGGTGCCTGCAGACCGGTTTGATAATGTGTTAAGCAGCATCAGGGAGATGGGTAACACAGATACGAGACGAATTGCTGGTGAAGATGTCAGTGAAAAAATATCAGGTTATGAGAATAATATAAGGTATTTAGCAAACGAAAAGCAAATGTCTCTAAAAGCGATTGAAAATGCCGGTTCATCTGCCGAAACGCAGGCGGCGCAAGCGCAGCTTGACAAGGTGCAAACAGATATGGAACAGCAGAAGAAGTTGTATAGTAAACTGTTAAACGATACACATGTTGCGACTATAAAAGTAAACCTGCAGTGAATTTTACTGCCGCATTATTTAAAGGGCAGTATTTTTTCTTGTCATTAACGGATATAATAGATAAAATAAATAGATGAGAAACATAGTTGTCCATAAATAAAATTTATACAAGAAGGGAGGTCGTGAAGTGAAGGAAAAAGTTCAGGAAGTAATCAATAAAGTACGGCCTTTTCTCCAAAGAGACGGGGGAGATGTTGAGCTTGTGGGAGTCGATCCCGACGGGTTGGTTAAAGTGCGGTTGAAGGGTGCTTGCGGCGGTTGACCGGGCGCCACAATAACCCTCAAGCAGGGTATTGAGCGGATGCTCAAGCAGGAGATTCCGGAAGTAAAAGAAGTTATATCTGTTTAAAAAGTACCCTCTGCGAAGAGGGTCTTTAATTAACATGAAAGTTTCTTTTCCACGGCAAATGAATTAACGGATATGATGGTTTTGTTATAGAGGGAATCCTTGAACGTAAATTCCATACCTTGCGTTGTTTTCTTTAAATTTATCGTAATCCATGAAGATGACCTCAAAAGTACCTGTTTCACCTGGGGCTAACTCTGTCGGTTCAAGGTTTGTGCTATATGTTCGTGTGAGTTCCTGGTTATCAGTGTTCAGCAGTTTGCCGTATACCGTCAATGTTGTTAACCTGCGATTGCCCGTATTAATCACTTCTCCTGATACGGTTAGTATCGTTATACCTTCTGTTATTTTATTAACCTTAATCGCGTAGTCGTCTGTTAGGTCAATACCCGTTTTTGGGTCTGGAACAGGCAGTGTTACTGAAGCGGTTTCGCTTTCAGGCGCCCATTCAAATGTGCCGCCCATGCTCCTGGCCAGCGTCTCAATTGGAACCATTACCTGACCGTCTACCATAACTCCCGCGCCTTCAAGTTTTTGTCCGTTAATAATTAGGTTTATACCTTTTGTGTCGGCAAATACACCCGCTGTGCAAGCTAAACTTAATATAACACCAATCAACAGCAATTTTATTAAGCGTTCTCCCATCATGATCCCCCGCATTTGGTATTATTCCCTCAAGAGTTGCAAATACAATATTTATAATATAAAAGACGAAAAAATACCTGTTAATGTTCCGTGTGTGCAACAATGAAAAGCGGACTCAATTCTTCGAGCCCGCTTTCAGAAGTCTTTAGTTTATCACTATTTAATGCTTACTGCCTGTTTGCCACCAGGTTGTCTACCACGGTGGAATCGGCCAGTGTCGAGGTGTCGCCGAGTTCGTCAACAGCGCCGGCGGCGATTTTCCTCAGGATCCTTCTCATAATCTTACCGCTTCTGGTCTTAGGCATGCCAGGAGTGAATTGAATCTTGTCAGGCGAGGCAATCGGTCCAATTTCCTTACGCACGTGCGCTACAAGCTCTTTCTTAAGCTCGTCTGTGCCTTCCACGCCTTCTTTCAGCGTCACATAAGCGTAAATGCCTTCACCTTTAATGTCGTGCGGGAAACCAACAACCGCAGCTTCCGCTACTGTCGCGTGCGCTACTAAAGCGCTTTCAACTTCCGCGGTGCCCATCCGGTGTCCGGAAACGTTGATAACATCGTCCACGCGGCCTAATAACCAGTAGTAACCGTCTTCATCTTTGCGCGCGCCGTCGCCGCTGAAATAATGGCCGGGCTGTTGTACGAAGTAAGTTTCTTTAAACCTGTTCGGATCGCCATAAACGCCGCGCATAATGCCGGGCCAAGGCTTCTTCATGCAAAGGTGGCCGCCCTCGTTCACGCCGGCTTCTTTGCCTTCCGCCGTAAGCAGTACGGGAACCACGCCAAAGAACGGATTTACGGCCGAACCGGGCTTCATCGGGTGGGCGCCCGGCATTGGGGCGATTAAGTGCCCGCCGGTCTCAGTCTGCCACCATGTGTCAACAATCGGGCATTTTTCCTTGCCGATGACTGTATAGTACCACATCCAGGCTTCCGGGTTAATCGGCTCGCCGACCGAAGCCAGCAGGCGCAGGGAGCTGAGGTCTCTGCCTTTAGGCCACTGATCGCCGTCCTTCATCATGGCGCGGATGGCGGTGGGAGCTGTATATAAAATGTTTACTCCATATTTCTCTACAATTTGCCAGAACCGGTCCGGCGCGGGATAGTTCGGCACGCCTTCAAATATCAGGGAGGTCGCGCCTAATCCCAGCGGGCCGTATACACAATAGCTGTGCCCGGTTACCCAGCCGATATCAGCTGTGCAGAAATAAACGTCTTCATCGCGAATATCGAAGAAATACTTGACGGTCATCATGGCATAGAGGTGGTATCCGGCAGTGGTATGCATGGCTCCTTTGGGTTTGCCGGTGCTGCCGCTTGTATATAGAATGAAAAGGGGATCTTCCGAATCCATTGCTTCCGGTTCGCACTTGTTCGAAGCTGTCGCCATCAAATCGTCCCAGTATACGTCGCGTCCTTCCACCATGTTGCATTCCTTGTCCACTCTCTTGACCACGATGCATTTCTTGATGTCAGGACATTGGGCCATGGCGGCGTCGGCCACGTCTTTGGAACCCAGGAATTTGCCGGAACGGTATCCAAAGTTATTGGTGATCAGTATTTCCGCTTTAGCGTCCAGCATCCTGTCGCGAATCGCTTCGGCGCTAAAACCGCCGAATACGATGCAGTGGATGGCACCGATCCTGGTGCAGGCCAGCATGGCGATAACCAGTTCAGGGATCATCGGCAGGTATATGCCAACCCGGTCTCCTCTTTTAACTCCCTGGCTCTTCAGGACGTTGGCGAATTTGCAAACTTCATTATGAAGCTGTTGGTAAGTGTAAGTCTTGCTATCCTCTAAGGGCTCGCCCTGCCAGATAATCGCGGCTTTGTTCTTCCGCGGGCCGTCCAGGTGGCGGTCCAGGCAGTTGTATGATACATTCAGCTTGCCGCCCGCGAAATAGCGAATGTAAATATCATCGGTAAAGCTGTATTCTTCAACTGTTTCCCACTTCTTGAACCAGGTCAGGTTTTCTTCGGCCATCTGTGCCCAAAACTCGTTCGGGTTTTCGACAGACCTTTTGTACATCTCCTTGTACTGTTCCAAACTGTTAACCCTGGCTTTTGCGACAAACTCCGGGGATGGATTGAAAACCCTGTTTTCAACCATCATCGATTTCATTTCCGCCATGTTTTCCCCTCCATGATATTATTGGATATTAGATTCCATCGGCTCTTATGCAGATTTCGACCGTTAATATAGTACATCATTATAATTAAATAATTAAGAAATTTGCTTTTAGTTAACAGAATAGGCCCCCTAAATGCATTATGGGCGGTCGAATGGTTAAGAGCATTATGTGAAATGAAAATAAACCGGGGGTGAATGGTTGTTACAGGAGTGTGAAAGTAATAATTACCCCCTGGACAGGGGGTAATTAAGAGGTTTAGGTTAACGGATTTTGTGGCGCGCCGGTTCCGGATTGAAACCCGTATTTGGGGAAAACCGCCTGGTAATTGCCGGGCTGCGCACCGGTTCGTTGGTAGGCGGTAGTTTGCACACGCTGCAACTCCTGGCCCCACTTGTTAAGATTTTGGTTGATATCATTAATGTTCGCCGTTTTGGCCTGATACCAGCCACGGTTGTTCATTTCGTTGAATATTTCGTGTTGAATTAGATATTCATCTCTTAAAACATTGATAAAAGCTTCTTTGAGTTGTGGGTTTGACGCCTCTATGGCGGCGGTATTATAGCCGTCGGCGATGTATTTTTCCATAACCAGGGAATCAGTTAAACGGTCTTTTTCTTCCAGCATTGTTTTCACCTCCTTAGAATTGTCTTTGGCCGGCCAAGTTTTGCACGCTTCTTAAAATTGTTTCATAGTGGCCCCGGTGCCTGTCCGCGGCGGCAGAATAAATCTGCTGAAGTTTCGGGTCGGTGGACTGCTGGGCGCACGTCGCGTACTTGGCGATGGCCAGCGCTTCCGACCTGAGTTGTTCCCCTATTTGGAGAAGCTCCATTTCAGTAATTTGTGTCAACGATATCCACCTCCTTATTCGGTTTAAAATAGTTTGGCCCGGATCTATGAAAAAAATGCAAAATTACTAGACTCCTGGAAGCAAATTCTTCTTTTGCCGCCTGTATTTCGGCGCCATCGCATAAAACAAAAAAGCACCTTTAAGGTGCTTGAAGGCATAATTTAATAAAAACTACTATCTTCTTACCGGTTTCAAGGAAAAATAGGCGGTTAAGATTAGCAATAAGCCGATCAGGATTCCGGCGGAACCGGCCAGCATATTTATCAAGCCGCCGCCAAACGCCGATCCAAAAGCTTGGCTTGCGCTGCACGCGCTTTGCTTTGCGGCTTGCACTGCCTGTTGGCCGCAGAAGAAAGGCAGAAACAATGATGCCAGAGGGATGGCCAGGCATTCTACCCCGGCGGTAAAACATGCTCTGGACCAAATTTTTCCGCTCGATTCCGCCTTGCGGTAAAGCAGCAGGCTGAATGCAACCCAGGCGATCAAAAACGCCATGAATGCGGCTTTAGGGCTTGCCAGAAAGACGAGCAGGCAAAACAGGAGTCCCGTAACTAAACCGGCGATAACAGCAGAGAGAATTCGCACTAATGAACCCTCCTTTCTTTTTAATGTAAGTTTATGCTTGTTTATCTCCAGATATTTCTCATTACAATAAAGTAGTCAGGAGTCAGGAGTCAGAATTCAGAATATTAAAGACGATCAACCATTCTTTCATTCTTTTATTCTGACTCCTGACTCCTGAATTCTGAATTCTAATCAAAAAAGAGCCCCTTGTGGGCTCATTTTTGTCTTTTATCATGGTTTTCTGCCGCGCGGCGGCTTGTTTTGAAAGTAGATCACAGTGGTCACACCAATAAGAAAACCTAAAATTAAAATTGACCCCAGAATCAAGGGCAATTTGGTTCAATCCTTTCATTATTCATAGTGCCCTTCCGGTAAGCGCCAATATTATAAAATAGCTTTGCTGTCATATGAAAAATTATATCCCTTAATGATAAAAAACTACAAAGAAAAACTTGACAATCCGTTGGGTATGGATTATACTAAGGTCAAAGATGGTCAAGGTCAAATAATTGGACACTCGACCGCCGGGAGCGTTTGCCAATAAAAGAATGAAATTGATAAATCAATCAGGAGGTGTTTTTCATGGCATTGGTAAAATGGGATCCTTTTCGTGATTTGTCAGGTTTACAGTCGTCGATTAACAGACTTTTTGACGATAACTTTCGTTTCTGGAGGGAGCCTGAAGCTGCCCTAACCCAGGAAGGAGCATTTCCCGTAGACATTAAAGACACTCCTGGGGCGATCCAGATTAAGGCGGAACTACCGGGTTTCAACAAAGAAAACATCAAAGTTGGTTTAGTGGATAATTTGCTGACTATCCGGGCAGAACGCCGGAGGGAAGAAAAAGAAGAAAGCGCCAACTACCTCAGAGTCGAACGCAGCTACGGTTCTTTCAGCCGCTCGTTTACCTTGAATATGCCGGTGAAACACGAAAAATTAAAGGCACGCTATCAGGACGGCGTCCTGGAAATCTCTCTTCCTAAGGAAGAGGACATTAAAAATAAAGAAATCAATATTGATATTGAAGGATAAAACATTTGTCTCCCGGTTGGTTGATATATATTTACGGACGAGGGATTTTTACCCTCGCCTTTTTGTAATAATAATTAACGTAAATAACCGGAATTCTGTGGTAAGGGGGTGAACCGGTGTGCATTACAAGGATTATTATAGCATACTTGGAGTGGAAAAGACAGCCGGCGCTAAGGAGATAAAAAAGGCATACCGGGAACTGGCCCGGCGCTATCATCCGGATGCCAATCCGGGTGATAAAAAAGCTGAGGAACGTTTTAAAGAAATCAGCGAAGCTTATGAAGTCTTAAGTGATCCGGAAAAGCGGAAGAAGTACGACGAAATTGGCGCGGATGTCGGCACCGACTGGCAAAATTTTGACTGGAGCAAATATCAGAAAGGCCGGGGGCAATGGCGGGAAGCCGGGCCCGGCGGCGTCCGTTTCCACTATGAGAGCCCGGGATACGGGGGTTTCAGCGACTTTTTCAGAACTTTTTTCGGCGACATGGACCCGTTTACCGACACAGACCTCTTTTGGGAGAGACGTGGCCGGGGCGGAGGCGGCGCGGATACGGAGGCGCTGCTGGAACTCAGCCTGGAAGAAGCTTTCGTCGGAGCGGAAAAGGAATTTCTGGTCAATAATCGTCATTTGAAAGTTAAAGTCCCGCCCGGCATGCGGGAGGGCCATAAACTGCGAGTGCCGCAGCAGGGACAAAGCGGGCAAAAAGGCGGTCCGGCCGGTGACCTGTACTTGTCCATCAGTATACGGCAACACCCGCTCTTCAAGATTCAGGATAAGGACCTGGAGTGTGAAGTGCCGGTTACTGTGACTGAGGCGGTTCTGGGCGGGGAAGTGGACATTCCGACTTTAAAGGGTACGGTTTCCTTGAAAATACCCCCGCGAACCCAAACAGGCAGGGTTTTTCGCCTGCGCGGCATGGGAATGCCGGACCCCGGCGGGAGCAACCCCGGAAACCTGCTGGTAAAAGTCAAAGTGGTGATCCCCGAGACTGTGACCCGGCGTGAAGAAGAACTGTATAAGACCCTGGCGGAGTTGAATAAAGAAAATCCACGCGCCCGCCTGGTTAATATGTTGAAAAAACCCGGAAGGAGGGGTTGAACGATGCGTATGGATAAACTTACTTTGAAGACCCAGGAAGCCTTTGAAGCGGCCCGGAGTATGATGGCCAAACACAGCCACCAGCAAATGGAGGAAGTACATGTTTTGCTGGGCCTGCTTGAACAGGAAGAAGGGGTTGTCTGTCAAATATTGCGGAAGATGGAGATAGAGCCGGCGAAATTGAAGAGTCAGGTCGAAACTGCTGTCGAACGGCTGCCTAAAGTGCAGGGCGGCGGCGGGATGTATGTTTCCAGGGGGCTTTCCGAAGCGATTGACCTGGCTTGGAAGGAGGCCGAACGTTTAAAGGACGAATACCTCAGCACCGAGCACATCCTGCTGGGAATGATCGCCCGGCGGGACGGCGAAGCCGGGCGGATTCTGCGGCAGGCCGGGGTGACGGCGGACCGGGTGTATAAAATCCTGGTGGAGATCCGCGGCACTCAGCGGGTTACCGACCAGAACCCGGAGGATAAATATCAGTCGCTTGCCCGTTTTACTCGTGACCTTACCGAAATGGCCCGCAAGGGGAAACTGGACCCGGTAATCGGCAGAGACGAAGAAATCCGCAGGGTGGTCCAAGTGCTCTCCCGGCGTACCAAAAACAACCCGGTTTTGATCGGGGAGCCGGGGGTCGGCAAAACCGCCATCGTGGAAGGGCTGGCCCAGCGCATTCTCAGCGGTGACGTGCCGGAAGGCCTGAAAAACAAGCGGCTGCTTGCCCTGGACATCGGGGCGATGGTGGCCGGGTCGAAATACCGGGGCGAATTTGAAGACCGGTTGAAAGCGGTGCTGAAAGAAATCAACGAGGCCAACGGTGAGATCGTCCTGTTTATCGATGAATTGCACACCCTGGTAGGGGCCGGCGCCGCCGAAGGAGCAGTCGACGCGGCCAACATGCTGAAGCCGGCGCTGGCCAGGGGCGAGTTGCGCTGTGTGGGCGCCACCACCCTGGACGAGTACCGCAAGCATATTGAAAAAGACGCCGCCCTGGAGCGGCGGTTCCAGCAGGTTTATGTCGGTGAGCCCGGCGTGGAGGACACCATCGCCATATTGCGCGGCTTAAAAGAAAAGTACGAGGTGCACCACGGGGTGAGGGTAAAGGACGCCGCCCTGGTTGCCGCCGCGACGTTGTCCCACCGTTACATCACCGAGCGTTTTCTGCCGGACAAGGCCATCGACCTGATCGATGAGGCGGCTTCCCGGCTGCGCATTGAAATAGACAGCATGCCCACTGAGATTGACGAGATCGACCGGCGGATCAGACAGCTGGAAGTAGAGAAGCAAGCCCTCTCCAAAGAGCAGGACAAGGGTAGCCTGGAGCGGCTGGCCAGAATGGAGGATGAACTGCGCGGTCTGAAGGGCAAGATGGAAGAATTGAAAGATCACTGGCGCAAGGAAAAAGAGCTGATCCAGGACATCCGGGAAATCAAAGGGCAGATCGAAGAAACCAGACTGGCTGAGCAGGCCGCCGAGCGGGACGGCAATCTGGGCAAGGTGGCTGAATTGCGCTACGGGGTAATACCTGAATTGAACAAGCGCCTGCAGCAGAAAAATGAGAAGCTGGAAGATTTGCAGAAAGCCCACAAGATGCTGAAAGAAGAAGTGGATGAGGAAGATATCGCAGAGGTAGTAGCCAAGTGGACGGGCATCCCGGTTTCCCGCATGCTCGAAGGTGAAGTGCAAAAGCTGTTGCAGATGGAGGAATTCATCCGTAAGCGGGTGGTCGGCCAGGACCGCGCGGTACAGGCGGTGGCTGACGCCATTCGCCGGGCGAGGGCGGGAGTCTCCGATCCGGACCGGCCGATGGGCTCGTTTATCTTTCTTGGCCCGACGGGAGTGGGCAAGACCGAACTGGCCAGGTCGCTGGCCAACCTGTTGTTTAACGACGAGCGGGCGATGCTGCGTTATGATATGAGCGAATACATGGAGAAACACACCGTGTCGCGCTTGATTGGGGCGCCCCCCGGCTACGTCGGTTACGACGAAGGCGGCCAGTTGACGGAAGCCGTGCGCCGCCGTCCTTACGCGGTAATTCTTTTCGACGAAATTGAAAAAGCGCACCCGGACGTGTTTAACATCCTGCTCCAGCTGCTGGACGACGGCAGGCTGACCGACGGGCACGGGCGGACGGTTGACTTCCGGAACACCGTGGTGATCATGACCTCCAACCTGGGCGGCCACTGGTTCAGGGAATTAAACGGGGGCGACCGGGCTGAGTTGGAAGCGCGTGTGATGGAAGAACTGAAGGCCAGTTTCCGTCCCGAGTTTTTGAACCGTGTCGACGAAGTGGTTATTTTCAATAACCTCGGCATGGAGGAGATTGCTAAAATCGTTGATATCCAGTTGGACTTGTTAAAGCAGCGGCTTGCTAAACTGGGCATATCCCTGGAGGTTGCGCCGGAAGCCGGGGCGATCCTGGCTAAGGAAGGGTTTGACCCGGTATACGGGGCGCGGCCGCTTAAACGCGCGATCCAGAAACGGCTGGAAAACCCGCTTTCAGTGCACATTCTGGAAGGTAAAGGGGCCGCGGGCGATAAAATCCTGGTGAGTGCCGACCCGGCTGGCGGGCTGGTTTTTGAAAAGCGCTGACCTAAATTGTTGTAGAGCAAACGTGGTTAACGGTAATTGGGGTCAGGCTTTACTTTGTGCGTTTCTAGAAACGCACAAAGTAAAGCCTGACCCCTCCTCTGATTTACGGACAGGAACACCAACTGCCCGGGTTTGATTTTTTTAGGAAAACAGTATAAAGAAAATTATTCAAGTGGTAAGCCGTGGACTTTTCCAAGACCGGCTTAGTCCTCGTATTGCGAGCCCCGCTCTACGGAGTGGGGCTTTTGTGTTTAAAGCAATATTAGTGTTTTTCCTCTTGTTACATATATATGGTATCAATGATATGAATTAGCTTTCTTACTTTGGCAAAATTAGTTGTCATTTTGTGTTGTAAAATGATGGAAAATAATTATTTTTAAATTAACTGGTATTACAAAATTTATAAAATTATGTTTTGTCTTTTTTCAAATGATGTATATATTCAGAAATAGAAATGATGGAAAATTTAAATCCAGTTCCTTCTGCACCAACTGGTCTTTCAGCTACAGCAGGGAACGCCCAATTGAGTCTTACATGGACTGCTGTCACGGGTGCCACGAGCTATAATGTAAAGAGAGCTAATACAGCAGGTGGATCGTATACCACTTTGGCAACCATTGTAACTGAGACAAACTATTCTGACACTATTATAACCAATGGAACAACATATTACTATGTGGTAACTGCAGTCAATGCCAATGGTGAAAGTGGGAATTCCAACGAGGTTTCCGTGACCCCCCAAGAGCCGCAGCCCGGCTCCCCAACAGTTTATCGGCTACAGCAGACAATGCTCAAGTGAGTCTAGCCTGGAATGCAGTTACTGGAGCTACAGGCTATAGCGTTAAAAGGGCGACGACTTCCGGTGGACCATACACCACTATTGCGAGTAGTGTAAATTCGGCAACCTAAACAGATACATCCGTGACCAACGGCACAATATATTACTATGAGGTTACCGCCCTTAACGCCGGTGGTGAAAGCAGCAATTCGAATGAGGCATCTGCCACCCCGCAGGCTCCCAGTAGTGAAGGCAGGGCAGTTCTTTGGGTAACAATGGCCAACGGCTCGGATATTGATTACGATCTATCCATGACGGAAATTCAGAACTTTATTAACTGGTACAAGAGTAAGGCCTCTGGTGGTGTGGGAGATCCATTCTATACCTTTAGCAAGACCCCTATATCTCCGTACACCAGTAGAACAGATTACCTCATTTTTGATAAGATTGTCTGCTTTAAGGTAAATCATTATTAGATTAGTTATTTAGTTAACTACAGTCCCTGCTCTTGGGAGCAGGTTTTTTATACAATATTATTGTCTTTTGCAGGATTCTATAGTATTTACTGCGAACATATATTCTATATTGGTTGATGTGGTATTATGTCCCGTGTCGAAATAACTTCAACCCACAGTATTTGTATAGGATTGAGAAATGATATAATAAATTACGGTAGGTTTGGTTGGGGTGGTTAAAATGGTTAAGGCGCCTGTAAATCCACAGGTTTTGAAATGGGCAAGGAAATCCGCGAATCTGACCATAGATGATGTAGCATATAAGTTTAAGAAAAGTGTAGATGTTATTGAAGCATGGGAAAGCGGAACTGACGCCCCATATTATGTTCAGCTTGAAAAACTTGCATATGAAATCTATAAAAGACCTATTGCTTTGTTCTTTTTTCCTGAACCTCCTCAGGAAGATGACACTAAACGGTCCTTCAGAACACTTCCGGAATCGGAATTCAACAGTTTACCTGCTTTGCTTATTAGACAAATAAGAAAGGCCATTGTAAAGCAGGAGAATCTTTATGAACTGTGTAATGGACAAAATCCTTCACCAAAACAGCTATTCAGCAACTTTAAGACTTGGCAGAACTATGGCATTAAAAAGTTATCACTTGCTATCAGGGATTATCTGAAAACACCCCTTCAGGAACAGAAAAGCTGGGATAGCGAAGAAACCGCTTTGGAAAACTGGAGAACTGCCTTTGAAAACTCGGGTATCTTTGTGTTCAAAGATGCTTTTAGACATGATGGATATTCAGGTTTTTGTATTTTTGATAAGGTTTTTCCCCTAATTATTATTAATAACTCTATGCCTAAAACAAGACAGATATTTACAATGTTTCATGAACTAGGACATTTAATCTTTGAAACTAGTGGAATTGATAAGCTTCAGGACGATTTTATTGATTTGTTGCCTGAACAGGACAGGCATGTTGAGGTGCTATGCAATCAGATTGCTGCAGAGCTTCTTGTGCCGGAAGATGACTTTAATACTCATATTAAAGGTGTTAAGGTTAATGAAGATACAATATCTAGCCTTGCTAATACCTACAAGGTAAGTAGGGAGGTAATACTTCGGAAGTTTCTTGACAGGGGTTTAGTGAGCAAATCGACATACAAAAAACTAACCGCTAAATGGATTGATGAAGCTAAAAAGAAACGGCAAGAGAAAAAAGGCGGAGGTGATTATTACAATACTCAAAGTACCTACCTGGGAAACAAATACGTGGAAATTGCTTTTAATCAGTATTACAGGAGGGTAATAAGCGAAGCTCAATTGGCTGATTACCTCAATGTAAAAATGGATAGCCTGCTTCCTTTTGAAATGGCACTTCATAAGAGGTGGGCAAGATGAATATATATGTATTTGATGCGAATGTATTTATGGACCTATTTGGTTACTACTATGAATCAAGGTTTCCTACCCTTTGGGAGCGGTTTTATCATGGTGTTGACATCGGACAGATTACGTCCGTTCGTGAAGTAAAACATGAGATTGACGGTCATTATAAAAAAGATCGAAGAATCAATCAATGGGCAAGGAAGAATTCTAAAATATTTTCAATACCAAGTGAAGAAGAAATGTTATTTGTTCAGGAAATATTTAAGATTGAACATTTTCAGGCTATTATATCTAATAAAAACCGTTTAGAAGGAAAGCCGGTAGCAGACCCGTTTATTATTGCTAAAGCCAAAATTATTAATGGTACGGTAGTAACAAATGAGGCTAACCGCCCCAATGGCGTAAAAATTCCCAATATATGTGAGTACTTTAAGGTAAAGTGCATAGATCTTGAAAAATTTATGGAAGTTGAAAATTGGAGTTTTTAACACAACTTTTCTGCTGCTTCTTATCTCCCGCTTGCTCCCCCCCGCTTACCCATAGGAGTTGATTTAAGCATGGAGAAAGATCTTAATTATTATTTAAACCTTGATTACCCTTTTAATGTGCGGCCGGACACCGATGACGGTGGATATATTGTCGAGTTTCCTGAGCTGCGCTACTGCGTTGGGACTGGAGACACCATAGAAGAGGCCATCAAAGATGCCATGCTTGCCAAAAGTGAATGGATTAAAGCTTCATTTGAAGCCGGTATTGCCATACCCGAGCTTGTCGGTAGTGAGGAATATAATGGCTGCATTTCTTTGCGGATTCCTAAAAGTTTACATAAACTGGTCGCTGAAACAGCAAAAAAAGAAGGGGTCAGTGCGAATCAGTTTTTATCTCATCTGTTTATAAGTATTAACATAGGAAGGAAGACAGTTTAGTTTTTTAATGAATTGTTTTATTTACAGGCAGGAATAACAAATGAAACAATAGAAATCATAAAGTAAATTTATGTTATGCGGGGGATTATGCGGTGAACGCGAAAGTATATTTTACAGACATGCGGGCGGGACATAATCAAAGCATGCTTGACAAGGTGGAAAAATTATTTGTGCGGGCCGGCTTGCGGGAAATTATCGCGCCTGGGGATCTGGTCGCCGTTAAACTGCATTTTGGCGAACGCGGCAACACCGGTTATGTCCGCCCCCAGTTTGTGCGCCGGATTGTAGACAAGGTGAAAGAGCTGGGCGGTAAGCCGTTTCTAACGGACGGTAACACCCTCTATAAAGGCAGCCGTACAGACGCCGTCGACCATTTACAGACAGCGGTCGAGAACGGTTTCGCCTATGCGGTGGTGGGCGCCCCGCTGGTCATCGCCGACGGGTTGACTGGAAAAGAATACGTGAATGTGCAGATCAACCGGAAGCATTTTAATGAAGTGAAAATATGCTCGTCCGCCTGCCACGCCGACGCCATGATCGCGGTTACTCATTTTAAAGGCCATGAACTTGTCGGGTTTGGTGGTGTTATTAAGAATCTGGGGATGGGGCTGGGCTCCAGAAGCGGCAAATTAATGATGCACTCTGACGTTCACCCCGTGGTGAGCGCCGACAAGTGCAAGGGTTGTGAAAGATGCGGCCAGTGGTGCCCGGCTGGAGCAATCTCAATGGAGCATAAAGTATCTTTTATCGATCCCGGTAAGTGTATCGGCTGCGGTGAATGTACCGTAACCTGCCCGGCCGGCGCTATTCAGATTGACTGGCAGTCCGATCCCGATCTGATGCAGGAGAAAATAGTTGAATATGCTGAAGGCGCTATTAAAAATAAGAACGGCAAATGCGGTTTTATCACATTTGTCACCCAGGTAACCCCTGATTGTGATTGTTGTGGTTTTAGTGACGCCCCCTTGGTGAGGGATATCGGCATACTGGCTTCACGCGACCCGGTTGCCCTTGATCAGGCTTGCATCGATTTGGTTAACCGGGAAAAGGTCTTGCCGGGCAGCCGTTTGGCCGGCAAAGGGGACGTGCAGGATAAGTTTCTCGCATTGTATCCCGGCATTGACTGGCGGCGCCAGCTGGATTACGCCGAAGAAATCGGGCTGGGCACCAAGAAATATGAATTAATAGGTTGCTGAATCAACAAATATGTATATATACAAGTTTAATTTTTATCTTAAATAGAGAGGTGATTGCTAAATGAAAAGTTTTGCGGACATAGTGGGGGAAGCTAAAAAATGCCCTCCGAAAAAGGTTGCCATAGCTGTAGCCCAAGACGGGGAGGTAATCGAGGCCGCCAGAGAATGTCAGGAAAACGGCATCGCTAATGCCGTACTGGTTGGTGATGCCGACGAAATTGCCCGAATATCAAGCGAAAGGGGCATTGATATCAGTGATTTTGAAGTAATCGACGAACCGGATATCGATGACGCGGCCAGAAAAGCGGTTCAAATGGTCCACAGCGGGGAAGCCGATATGGTGATGAAAGGCGCGGTTAACTCACCAACTGTGTTAAAGGCTGTTCTGGATAAGAATATCGGGCTCCGCACCGGGAAAGTCTTAAGTCACGTGGCTGTGTTCGAATCACCCGGTTACAATCGATTGATGCTGATGACGGATGCGGGGATGAACATCAAACCCACCTTTGTCCAAAAGGTTGATATGGTTAAAAACGCCGTGTTTGTCGCCAAGTCACTGAGAATTGAAACTCCCAAAGTAGCAATCATCTCTCATATGGAACTGGTAAATCCTGACATGACCAGTTCTGTGGACGCGGGTATGCTATGCAAGATGGCTGAAAGAGGCCAAATCAAGGACTGCATCATTGACGGGCCGCTGGCCCTGGATCTGGCCTTATCCAAAGAATCAGCCCGGGCTAAAGGCGTGAAAAGTCCTGTCGCCGGCCAGGCCGACATCCTTGTACTGGATAATATCGACGCGGCCAACGTTCTTTATAAAGCGTTGGTATTCCTGGGCGGGGCTAAAATAACCGGCTTGATTGTGGGCGCCAGCGTCCCGGTAATCCTGACGTCGCGTGCCGATTCTTCCGAAGCGAAACTGGTTTCAGTCGCTGTCGGGGTGCTCATGGCAAACATGGCAAATGTTAAGAAGAAGAAATAAGTATGATTGATTTTTGACCAAGTTTCAGTATCCAAAGGGGGTTGCATGGATATGAAAAATTTTTTGCAGCTGATCATCAACCCTGGCTCAACTTCGACCAAGCTTGCGGTTTTTCGGGGCAACGAGCCCGTATATTCCGAGACTTTGAGACACAGCAGTGAAGAACTGAGAAAATTTCAAGGAATCACCGGCCAATTTAACTACAGGCGGCGGCTTGTTATGGATGCCATGGTGAAATCAGGTGTTCAGCCCGGGGAGCTTGACGCTGTGGTCGGCAGGGGTGGCTTGCTTAAGCCCGTTCCGGGGGGCACCTATCTGGTAAATAAAAAAATGATAGAAGATTTGGAAGCGGAAAGACGCGGGGCGCACGCTTCGAATCTGGGCGGTTTGATTGCGCGCTCCATCGCGGGTGAGCTAGGTATACCGGCGTATATCGTGGACCCGGTATGCATTGATGAAAAAGAACCTGTGTCGCGCATTTCGGGAATGCCGGAAAATCCCAGAGAAAGCCTGTTTCACGCGCTGAACCAAAAGGCCGTGGCCAGGCGGGCGGCGGAAGATATGGGTAAAGATTATTCTGAAATAAACCTCGTCGTCGCTCACCTGGGTGGCGGGATATCGGTAGGCGCTCATTTGCGGGGCCGGGTTATCGATGTGAATGACGCGCTGGCGGGTGACGGCCCGTTCACGCCCGAGCGGAGCGGGGGGGTGCCCGTGGGGAAACTGGTGGAAATGTGTTACAGCGGCCGTTATACCAGGGAAGAGATGATGAAAAAAGTAGTCGGAGGAGGCGGACTTGCCGCTTACCTGGGGACGGCGGACGCGCTGGAGATAGAAAAGAGGATTGAGCAAGGCGACAAGCAGGCAAAATTAATCTATGAGGCAATGGCTTACCAGGTGGCAAAGGAAATAGGCGCTTGCGGCGCAATCCTAAAAGGCGATGTCGACGCTGTCGTCATAACTGGCGGCATTGCCCATAGCCGTATGCTCGTGGGATGGATTGAGGAAAGGGTTAGTTTTATCGCCCCGGTCCGTGTCTATCCGGGTGAAAATGAGATGGAGGCCCTGGCGGCTGGTGGATATAGAGTGCTGGCCGGACTGGAGGCAGTGAAGGTTTATTAATAATTGATCTGAATAATGATTTAAATAACAGTCCCGTACCACTTTGACAGTGATACGGGATATTTTTTGTTTGTTCTCTTTTATTTTTAAAAAGAAAATTAATCCAGTAATGGAGGAATAAAAAGGGATATGTCGAAATTAAGTTATTAGCAACTTACTTGCGGGGAGAGATGCTTTAGCGTGGAGATTACTACAGTTGCCGGTATCTTAATAGGTGTATTGTCTCTTGTGTTAGCTTTTGTTTTGGACGGAGGAAATATCTTAGCACTGCTTAAGCCCACAGCGGCTATGATTGTTTTTGGCGGGACAATTGGCGCGACGATTATTTCTTTTTCGTTGAATGAAGTAATGATTGTTCCAAAATTATTTAAAATTATCCTTTTTCAGAAACTTCCCGATGAAATAGCTCTGATTGAGCAGTTGGTATCCCTGGCCGATAAAGTGCGCCGGGAAGGACTCTTGTACCTTGAGAATGAATTGCCCAACGTGGATGACAGCTTCATGCGCAAAGGAATTCAGTTGGTTGTGGATGGTACAGACCCGGAGTTGGTCCGCCAGATTATGGAGACCGAAATGTACGCCGTGCAGGAGCGTCACCATGTCGGCGCGAGTATATTTGAGGCTGCCGGGGGGTTTGCGCCTACCATGGGTATTATCGGTACGGTGATGGGGCTGGTGCACGTGCTCAGCAACTTGGAATCGCCGGAGGAGTTGGGGCCCTCTATCGCCCTCGCGTTTATCGCTACATTGTACGGTGTCGGCTCGGCCAACATTTTATGGATCCCGATATCCGGCAAGTTGAAAAATCTCAGCAAAAAAGAAGCCATGCTGCGTGAAATGATGTTGGAAGGAATCATGTCCATCCAGGCAGGCTACAACCCTGTATTGATCCGGGAAAGGCTGACTGCCTTTTTGAAGCCGAAGGGCGGCGCGGCGGCGCAAGAAGTTGGAGAGGAAGAGTAGTTGTAGATGAGGAAGAAAGAGCCTGAACCTGAAGGTAAAGCAGGCATGGAGAGGTGGCTGCTGACCTACTCCGATTTAATTACCCTGTTGATGATCTTTTTTGTGGTCATGTACGCTCTTAGCAGCATTAATTCAAAAAAGTTTGAGGCGATGGCTGTTTCGCTCTCAAGAGCTATGGGGGGCGGCCAGTCGGTGATGTCCAATCCCGGCGCTTCGCTGGCGCCCGGGGTTTCCGGTGAGGCGGAGATAGCTGAGGAGCAAGAACTGGAGCGAATTAAGAACGAATTACAAACGTATATTGATCAAAACGGGTTGAACGGCAGGGTATGGGTTAACATGGAGGAGCGGGGTATCGTGTTAAGCTTTCAGGATGTGGCCCTTTTCCCCTTGGGTTCCGCCCAGCTCACACCCAGCGCCAGGGATTTGATAGTCAAAGTCGGGCTAATCTTGATCAAGACGACGCAATTTATCAGGGTTGAAGGGCATACCGACAACCTGCCGATTAATACTAAAGAATTTCCTTCAAACTGGGAATTGTCAGTGGCCAGATCCACCAGCGTAGTGCAGGAATTAATTCGGGAACTGAACTTTCCGCCACGCAGGCTTTCCGCGACAGGCTACGGTGAATTCCGCCCGCGTGAACCGAACGACTCGGCGGAGAATCGCCAGAAAAACCGCCGGGTTGACATAGTGGTTTTGAAAAGCAAATACGAAACGGCTGAACCTATGTCGGTCAAACCTCCTTACAATGAACAGATTCAATAAAAAGACAGGAGTCAGGAGTCAGAATTCAGGAGTCAGAATGGGGAACAGTTTGATGAAGCGAAGCTTCATGGGTGTCTGACTCCTAAATACTTAGGAGTCGTCAGGAGAAGTATGAAAGTACGGTTATCGTCTTTAAACATTCTGAGTACTGACTCCTGACTACTGAATACTTGAATTTAGAAAGGAGTATGTACGAATGGCTAAAGGTGAAAAGCAGATTGACAGCAAGGAAGACCAAATGGTAGTTTTTCAGCTGACGGAGCAGACTTACGGTATTGATATTGACGCTGTTTTTGAAATAATCAGGATGGAGGCAATTACCAGGGTGCCGCGCACTCCTCATTTTGTTGAAGGTGTGATCAACCTGCGCGGTAAAATCATCCCGGTGATTGATCTGTGCAAGCGGTTTAACCTGCCTTTGACGGAGAGAACCAGTTCCAGCAGGATTATTATTGTGGACGTGGGCGGCAACACCATCGGTATGATTGTCGACGGTGTTTCGGAAGTGCTTCGTGTACCTTTAGACAGTATTGAACCGCCTCCGCCGATGATTCACGGAATTGACGCGGCTTATTTGAGGGGCATAGCCATCCTGGACAGCAGGCTGGTGATCCTGCTCAACCTGGAGAAAATACTATACGAACACGAGCAGAGTGAACTTCAGAGGTTTGGAATAGAAACAGCATAGGGGTGGAGAATATGTTTTCAGACGAAGAAATCAGCGTTTTCCTAGATGAACTGGAAGAAAAAATTCAGGTGCTTAATGAAAATATATTAGTGCTGGAACGTGAAGGGGGAAGCCAGGAAGCGCTCCAGGAGATTTTCCGGGCCGCCCATACCATTAAAGGATCGTCAGCTGTCATGGGCTATGATAAAATGGCCTCCCTCACTCATGAAATAGAAAATCTTTTCGACCAGATGCGCAAGGGGCTTCTTCCCGTATCCGGCCCGCTGGTGGATACGCTTTTTATGGCCTTGGACACCCTGCAAATACTGCGGGACGAAATTATCGGCAAAGATGTTTCAGTGGACATCGAACAAGTGGTGACCAGTTTGAGACAATTTCAGGGGGCCGGTTCCGCTCCTGCGCCGGGTGGCAAACCGGAAAGCGGCAAAGGAGTGTTAAAACAGCCGGCTGCCATTGTTGAAGGCGGCTTGGAGGCAGTCGACGAGGATGTGATCAGGGAAGCCGAGATGAAAGGTTTCCAGGCTTTCTGGATAAATGTTGAGCTGGAATCCAGTTGCCAGATGAAATCCGTCCGCGCTTTTCTGGTTTTTGAAACCCTTCAGCAGATGGGTGAGGTTATTAAAAGCCAGCCGTCCGCCGATGATATTCAGGAAGGTAATTTTGACGCCGGCTTCCGGGTTGTTTTACTTACCGGCGAAGACCCGGACCGGATTAGAAACCTGTTGATGACTGTTTCGGAAGTGGCAAAGGTCGAGGTAAGCCAAATTAAACTAGCCGCCGGTCAGGAAGTGCGGGAGCAGGTTGCGGCGGGAGCGCGGGCGGAAAAGACGGAGCAAGCGGCAAAGGCCGATCATGAAGTGAAAACTGTCCAGACTGTCCGGGTGGATGTCCAAAAGCTGGATACGCTGATGAATCTCGTGGGAGAACTGGTGATAGATCGCACCAGATTGAACCGTTTCGCGGAGATTTTTGAAGGGCGTTTCGGCTCAGGGTCCGGGGATATGGTCGAAACGATGAATGAGATTTCCAGCCACCTGGGTCAAGTTGCCGGCGACCTGCAGGAACAGATCATGAAGGCCAGGATGCTGCCGGTGGCGCAAGTGTTTAACCGTTTCCCCAGAATGGTCCGCGACCTGGCCCAAAAGCTGAACAAGGAAGTAAACTTTATTGTTGAAGGCCACGAGACCGAGCTCGACCGCAATGTCATCGAGGTGATCGGCGACCCTCTCATTCACTTGATCAGGAACTCTCTCGATCACGGGATTGAAGGACCGGAAGAGAGGGTTAAGCTGGGTAAGCCAAGGAACGGCACTTTGAAACTTAAGGCTTCATACATGGAAAACCACATTATCATAACCGTGCAGGACGACGGAAAAGGGATGGACCCGGCCCGGCTCCGCGCCAAGGCTGTGGAAAAAGGCCTTATTGACAGTGAGGTGGCGCAGAGAATGTCTGACCCGGAAGCACTGAACCTGATCTTCATGCCTGGTTTCTCCACTGTCACCAAAGTCAGCGACCTTTCCGGCCGCGGCGTGGGCATGGATATAGTTCGCAACCACATTGATCAAATAAACGGGATTATTGATCTTGTCAGCGCGCCTGGGGTCGGCACTACTATTACCATCAAACTGCCCCTCACGCTGGCTATTATCCGGGCTTTAATGGTGGAATTGGGCAACGAACAATTTGCCTTCCCGCTTACCAATGTCGTGGAGACAATCAGTGTCAAGGCTGAGGAAATCAAGAAAGTGAAGCATAACGAGGTTATTCTGGTACGGGGAAGAGTGTTGCCTTTGGTCAGGCTCTCCGATATTTTTGAGCGGGAAAGTTGCGCGGAAATGGATCGCCTGTTTGTAGTGGTTCTTGGTATCGGGGAAAAGAAAGTCGGAGTAATAGTAGATAAATTATTGGGTGAGCTTGAAATCGTGATAAAATCATTGGGCGATTACCTTGGTAAAGTGCCTTGCCTTTCCGGCGCCACCATTCTTGGTGACGGCCAGGTGGCTTTGATTGTTGATGTCAGGAGCCTGGTGAAGGAGATCGGGGTCGAGGAGGCAGTATATGCCGCCAGCTAAGGTTTTGGTCGTTGACGATTCCGCCCTGATGCGCCAACTGATCAGTAAGATGCTAGGCAATTACAAGGACATTCAGGTGATTGGAACGGCTGTAAACGGCCAGGACGCGCTGGACAAGGTAAAGGTGCTCAAACCAGATGTTGTGACTCTTGATGTCGAAATGCCTGTGCTCGACGGGCTTGCAGCGTTGCGCCGGATTATGCGTGAGTGCCCTCTGCCGGTAATTATGTGCAGCACGCTCACCGCTTTAGGTACCAGGGCGACCATTGAATCGCTAGCTGCCGGTGCGCTGGATTTTATCACCAAACCCACCGGTCCTTCCCGGCTCAATCCAATGGTGGAAGAGTTGGCCGGTAAAATTAGGGTGGCTGCCGCAGTGCCGCTTTCCCGTTTTGCCCGGCGGCCTTTTAGTGTAATGCATACATCAAAGCCTGTCGGCGCTGGCGGAACTACCATGGCTTCCGGACGCCAGGCGGGCGGCGCTGTCCCGGCGGCGGAACGCAGGACAGCGGTTTCTTCTGTAGCGCGCTTTACCGGCCGTACCCGTGTTGTGGTGATTGGCTGCTCAACCGGCGGTCCTGCCGCGCTGCAGCAGGTGGTGCCCGCCTTGCCACGCGATTTTCCCGTCCCGGTGGTTATTGTGCAACACATCCCGGTAGGCTTTTCCAAGCCTCTGGCCGAGCACCTCGACAGGAAAAGCCACCTGGAAGTGCGCCACGCCGAAGACGGCGATTTGATTAGAACAGGCCGCGTGCTGGTGGCTCCGGCCGGGTTCGACTTGACATTTCGTGACAGGGGCGGCAGTGTTTCCGTGATTCTGGACAGGGGGAGCGCGCCGGTACCCCCGGGAGGGTTCCGGCCATCGGTGGACGGTGTAATGACTTCAGCCGCGCGTGTGTTCGGAGATTCCGCCATAGGAGTGCTGATGACCGGCATGGGCCGGGACGGCGCCATGGGGATGAAAGAGATAAAAAATTGTAAAGGCCGCACTATCGCCGAAGCGGAAAGCAGTTGTGTGGTTTACGGCATGCCCCGGGCGGCAGTGGATGCGGGAGCTGCCGACCGTGTCACCCCACTTCCGCAGATTGCCCAGGAAATTATTAATATGCTGTAAAGTTTCTGTAGCCGGCTGCCGATAATTATTATAGGATATAAGAGTAGCCGGAAAGAAGGTGAAGCCGGTGATCATTAAAGGGACTAACGGCTTTGACGCTACGAAGGCGTATACCGCCCAATTGCAAAAGCAAGAAAAAATTAAAGCCGATAAGAATTGCGGCGCTAATAAAACAGAGCGTGCCGATATACTGGACATCTCATCTGAGGCGCGTCAGGCCCAGATTTACAGGGCGGCACTTAAGGAACTTCCCGATGTCCGGGAGGATTTGGTTGCTTCAATTAAGAAGCGTATACAGGAAGGCGCCTATAAGCCGGACGCCGGAAAGATTGCCGGCGGTATCCTGGAAGATAAGCTGAGCATAGACATCAGGCGGTGATAATATTGAATAACCGTCCGGGTGGTAAAACCTTGGACCTCCTGGTTGATTGTCTTACCCGCGAGGACGGCCTCATGGCCGGCCTCTATTCAGTATGTGAGGAACAAATGGCAGCCCTCCGGGACAACGATGTGGGTGCCATTGAAGAGGCCGTCAAGCGGGTTAACAGTCTGATTGCCGACATGACCGCTGCGGAGGAAGAACGCCAGCGTATTCAGGCGGCGCTGGATACTGAACTAGGGCTTTCACCCGGCAGCAGACTTGCCGATGTTCTCCCCTACGCAAGCGGTGAAATTAGGGAAAAACTGGACATCCTTTTAAAGGGAATGCGCTCAAAGGCTGATCTGCTGCGTGAAGTGAATAAGATTAACGCAATTATGACCAGGCGGGCGCTAACGTTAAACAGAATAATGTTGAACGCTATTAATCAGGGCGAAGGACTTACATACGGGGTGGACGGTGGTGTCGGCCAGGGAAGTTTTAAAAAGCTGTTGGTAAATAAGACAGTTTGATTACATATTTATTTATAAATAACACCGGTTAATATTCACTTGTTTAGAATTTAAATAGTCAGTATTCAGAATCCAGTAGGGATTTCTTACATTCCTTTAGGCGTTTTAAACACTTGAGCTGTACCCTAAAATTATTCTGACTACTGACTACTGACTACTGACTACTGACTACTGAGTAGTTACTAACACCTATTGAAAGGTGGTTTTTAATATGTCCGGACCAGGTACTTTTTTCGGCCTTGAAATTGGTCGGCGCGGCTTGACATCCGAGCGCAGGGCTTTGGATGTGGTGGGCCATAACCTGTCTAATGCCAATACGGATGGGTACAGCAGGCAGGAAGCAGTGCATGTGGCCACCGATCCTTACTGCAACCCGGTTTTAAACCAGGAGCTCATTCCTGGCCAGATTGGCACCGGGGTGGAGATTAGTTACATACGCCGCTACCGTGATCTATATATGGACAACCAGTGGCGGGATGTGGCCAGTTCGGAAGGTTACTGGGAAGGCTTGAACGAGTCGCTGAAAAAGGTTGAGGCTGCTTTCCCCGAGCCGGATGAGACGAACGGGCTTCAGACCCTGATCGGCAAGTTTTTCAACGCCTGGGAGGACCTGAATAACAATCCCCAGGATATTGGGTCTAAAGCAGCTGTGCGTGAGGCGGGCGCTGAACTGACCACTACTTTCCGGCAAACCTACACACAGCTTTCCGACGTGCGCCAGAATGTGGACAGTTTGATAAACGACAAGGTTGATCGGATCAACAGCCTCACTCAGCAGATTACAGAGGTCAGCACGGCCATAGCGCGTATAATCGACCTGCATGAGCAACCCAATGACTTATTGGACAAAAGAGATTTGCTGCTGGATGAACTCAGTAAACTGGGCCCGGTTACAGTGGAAAATTCTTCAGACGGTTATGTGTCAGTGTCCCTGTATGGCCAGGAGTTGGTTGCCATGGATAACAGCAAGGTAGATATAACGCGTGCTGATGCCGAAGGCTGGGCGGCCTCAAATACGGAGACAGGCATGTTGGTCGGCTATATTAATGCCCTCGACAAAGTTGACAATTACATGGCAATGATGGATGAGCTAGCCTTAGGTTTGACAGATACGGTCAACGCATTGCACGCGACCACGACATCGTCCGGCACTTATCCGGATTTTTTCACCGCCACCGGCGCGGCGGACATTGACTTGTCGGCGGAAGTGAAGTCGGCGATTACCAATGTCAACGGCGACAAGGCGCTTGACATTGGAGGTTTGCGCACGGATTTAACCATGCTGGGCAATACCGCCACATTTGAGAGCTACTACCGCGGCCTGACCACTATGGTCGGCGCCGACACCCAGGGGTCGGCGGACCGGCTCGGCACGCAGAACGCGGTGATGGATCAGGTTAATAACCTGCGGGAGTCATTGATTGGTGTTTCCAGCGACGAGGAACTGACTAAAATGATCCAGTACCAGTACGCCTACCAGTCATCGGCCAGGACAGTCACAGTGATGGACAGCCTGCTCGACACCCTGATTAACCGCATGGCGGTATAAGTTTTTATGAGAGGTGATCAAGAATGCGCGTCACCCAAAAGATGATTTCAAACAGCATGCAATACGCATTTCAGAAAAATTTGAACGGGATCTCCAAAACGCAGGAGCAGATTTCGCTGGGCACCAAGATTAACCGGCCGAGTGACGATCCTGCCGGTTTCAGCCAGACTATGGCCTTGCAGAGCAACCTGAACTTAAACAAGCAGTACCAGCGCAATATCACCGACGGCCTGGGATGGCTTGAGCAGACAGACGTAGGTTTGAGTAATGCCACGACTATTATGCAATCAGCGCGTGAATATGCGGTTCAGGGCGCGAACGACACTCTGACTGTGGACGACAGGGATGCCATCGCCAGGCAGATTGACGCTATGACAGACCAGATGGTTGAAGTGTCAAACACTTCCCTGGGCGGCAAATATATCTTCGCTGGTTTAAAAAATACCGCCACGCCGTTTCACCGGAGCGGCGACGACTTCACTTTCACCGGCGACGACAGTGATGTGCTGCGTGAAATTGCTCCAGATGGAAGATATGCGGTAAATATCAACGGCAAAAAGTTTTTCTTCGACAGGCTGGTGGATGTGGCCAAGGGAGCCGGGTCAACGGTCGATACTGTCGATATCACTGCTGGACAGGATGTTATCAAATCTTTTGGCGGAATCACGGACGCGATTTTGACAGCAACACCCCTTAGCGGGAAACTGGTGCTGAATATCGACGGCAATGATTATAATATCGACTTTTCCGGCGAGTCTACCGTAGCCACGATGCTTGCCAAGATAAATAGCGTGCTTGGGGTTAACGGGAGTGCGGCTATGGACGCTGATTCCAATTTGGTATTGAGCTCAAGCAACACTAATCCAGGGACATATATCAAGGTCAAGTCGATTGATGATAACCTGTCAGAATTAAAGCTGCTGGCGGGGTTTAACAGCCTGCAGTTCGGCAAGTACAAGGTGAGTACGGTAGACGGAGCCAGTCCGGGCGATTCTACAGCCGTGGTTACCGATTATTACTCCCAGGCTGAAAATACTATTGTCGGCAATGTGGGGGTTGTGAGCGCGTCCAATACCTTTAATAGTTCTATTTTGATGGAAGTGACTAAAGTTAACTATACCCAGGACAATGCCGAGATTATTTCTTCGGCGGCCCTTGCCATACCGCCGTCAGTTTTACCCGACGGCAGCAAGTTAGGGCTAAAAATTGACGGTGTTGACTATTTAGTGACCTTTTCCGGAGTAACCAGCAACAACGACGTTGTTAACCAAATTAACAGCGTGCTGGGAACGGCAGGAGAAGCTTACCTTGATGGAAGCAATAATCTGGTGCTTCGCTCGAAATCCACGGGGCAGGATTCAAAAATAGAAGTTACCCAGGTTGATAATCCCGCTGTGCTGAATCTGGCTTTAAATCAGAGTGGTGGTGTTGGTGTTGAAGATGTGACTGTGAGGTTTACTTATCATACCTATGATAAGGACGGCAACCGGTACGACGGCTGTGTTGACCAAGTTTTTACTGACACTGATCCCAAGGATGGCAATCCGGATTCACCGGCACATCTTATTATTGGTGACGGTTCCGGTACTCATGATATTGATTTGAACATAAACCTCACCAGGTTTGTCAAGGCGGGCGATAAAGCGGTTATTTCCGTTGCCGCTCAGACAGTTGCCGGGGATGACAGCATAGGTGTCAACTACGACGGGAAAGAAAGAAATTGGGTCTTTAATAATGGCGCGGCCGACTCAGGCGCCAATCTTAAATTTTTTACACTGGATGAGGGTAACGGTGAGTTCTATGATGGTAGTATTGACCTTACATTCAACGGTTCTTTGAGCGATTCTACGGACGCGGCGACTTTTACCGCGGGGAATATCTTCGACTGCTTGGTATATCTGCGAAAGAAACTCGAGAATAACCAGACGGCCAAGATCAACCAGTGCCTGGATTATCTTGATGAAAAAACCGGTTGGCTATTGCAGGAGCGGGTGAGAGTCGGCGCCAGAACCAACCACCTGGAGTCGGTCGATGAACACTATACCAGCCTTGAGGTAAACATAAACGATATGATGGACGGGTACTACAGTACCGATGTGGCCAAAGCGACGGTGGAACTTAGTGAGAAACAGCTGACTTACCAGGCCTCGCTGGCGGCCGGCGCCAAGATCATGCAGACCAATTTACTGGACTACTTAAGGTAAATGTGGGATTGAGCTTTTAAGTGGGAAGTGGTAATAATGAAGATTGGCGCGGGCGGCCTTCAGTCGCTGATAGTTTATGACGCAATGCCTCAGCGCAGCCCAGCCGAGGCGCAGGCCAAGGTTAACCAGACAATGAACATGGAAATGGGGCTGGCGGGGGCGGCAGTTAACCGCAAGGAATTAATCAAAGCTTTGGAAAAGCTGAAAAACTCCTCTAAGATGTATAATCTTACATATGAGTTTTTGTTGGCGGAAGAAAGTGAAGAGGTTTACATCGCGGTGGTTGATAAGAAAAGCGGTAAAGTGATGCGCAGGCTGTCTCCGGATAAGTTTTTGGCTGACTATGAAAGCACAGGCGGTTTTTCGGGCGTGATGCTGGATAGTCAGAGGTAAGAGGGTGTCTTTGTCTTTTATTACCTTACCTGGATTTGTCCACAATCATGCTCTTGCGGGCAAGTATATTTGTACTGTATACTGTTAAGCTTTTTTTGCGGCGTGATAAGTCGCCTAGTTGGTTCTTCAAGACTATCATTTCATTGAAAATAGTTGTATATGTTTTTTTGTCAAGATTCTGGATTTGCTCCAGGATTGTTTTCATTCTTGGGATCAATTCTTCTTCATACTCTTGAAATGGAATAATGTTTTTATCATTAACTAGCTTATCAATAGCGTCAATCTGATCTATACATTGTTGCCGTTTGTCTAGCAGCCGGTCGAAATCGGCAGACTTCTCCGGTTCGGCAAGACTGCCTGCCAACAATGCTTGCTCCGCTGCCATTGAGGCAATCTGCCCCAGCAAAGCCAGCTTTTCATCGATCGCTTTTCTTATGTTGGCAGGCAAATGTCCACCGCTATCCGTATTATGCAAACAAATCACCACACCTTTCCTTTCTTAAACAAGCTTATCAGCATTATCCGCGTGTTCGGACTCTTCAGCCACTATTTGTCTGGCTTCATGCCAGGTGTCACGCAGGCTCTCAGCCAGTCCGAGTACCTCTTTCAATATTTCGGCGTCTTTGGCAATATTGGCGTCCACAAGACGGCGGTAAGAGTAATCATAAAGGTGAGCTAAATTAAACGCGATATCAGCCTTCTCGTTCAGAGTTTCGGCCAAGTATTCAAATATTTCCTGCGCCCGTATAATAGCGTTGTGCGCTTCCTGTTTGTTGTCGTTTTTAACGTGACTTATAGCCTGCCTGATGAATTTTACAGCCCCGGTGTAAAGCATTTCCGCCAACTGCGGCTGATTGGCCGTGATGACGGCGTTTTTGCGGTACTTGTTGTAAGGATTATCTGAGTTCAATGTATGTATCCCTCCGTCTGTCTTGTTCTGGTGGTCCTTTTACCGTGTTTTGAATCAATATCGTTCTAACTGGAACTGCTGCTACTGGAACTGCTTGTGAGCAATCCGAGGTAAGAACTAAGAGTCTGGCTCTGAGCCTGCAGTTTTTGAAGCTTTGTCTCCATATCGGAAAACATCTGCCATAGCCGGTCTTCTTTTTCCTTGATGCGCGCATTAAGAGCATCCATCTGATCTTGAATGTCATTCATTTGATCAGTTAATGACTGCTGTTTTCTCGAAAGAATGCCGCCGGACGCGACATATGAAGCATAGTAGTTGTCAAGAGTTATAGCCAGTCCTGTGACGCCTTTCGCCCCGGCGCCGTATTCTCCCACGGCCAGGTTTAGCCCGGTCAGTCCGGCATCAATCCTGGTTACCTGGACGCTTGAGCTTGTACCTGATTTAAGCGATCGTATTACAAGACAATTATTTGAATCAAGATAAGCCTGCCCGGCTGAGCCAATCACGTTGTTAATCTTGCTGACCGCGTCGCTGCTGTTGTATGCGCCGGTAAAAGCAACATAGTAATCAGTACCGTCAATTCGCAAGCCCAGTGTGCCGCTGCTTGTGACAGGTGTACTCCCCAGAGCTGAAAATGAGGTTATTGTGCCTTGAGTTTCTGAGACTTGAGCGGTGAAAAGCGCAGCAAGATCCTTGCCCCGTCCTGAGTCACCCTGCGTGAGCCCTAGTTTTGCCAGGTCGCCGGCGTGATCCTCCATGATCTGTTTAATTCTGATTACTGAATTCACCCCGGTGGAGCGGTTCGTGATTACCAGGCGGTTGTCGGAATTAATCGACGCCGTGGCTACGGAGCCGATTACGGTGTTGATATCGTCAACAACCTGCTGGCTGGTTTTTGGCCCGCTGAACTGTATATTGTAGTCTTTGCCGTCTATTTCAACTATCAGCCTGCCTGACTGGCCGGACTGGATGGCATTGTCCGCGCTGGATACTGCAGTATCTACTGCAAACCCCAGGTCTGTAAAAGCCGTGCCGCCGCCGGTGTCGGTCAGGACTACCTGGCCTGGCGTACCCATGGTATTGCTTGTTACCTGCAGCTTGTTGTCTACTATTGAAGCGGTTACTCCTGCACTACCGGCGTTAATTTTATTCATGATGCTGGTCAAGCTATCAGTTGCCAGCACAGTTACTGATGCTGTAGTAGAACTGTCACTTGATTTTACAGTAAAACTGCCAGTCAAGTTTAAGACGGTGGTGGCTGTGGCTGAAGTATTCCCGGTAATGCCCGCGGCTGTTTTTGAAATAAAGCTGTTGTATTTCACCGGTGTTTCGCCGCGCCCGGTTACAGAAGCGGAACCCGGCGCGTCAGCCAGGGCTTGCTGCAGTTTTGCATCGTTAATGACCAGAGTAGCCAGTTGTTTTTCTCCGTCACCAGAGTAGTAGCTGGTTGTAACACCTATAGCGCTTAGCGCGCTCAGTACGGGATTTAAGCCCGCTACATTTTTGCTGACCATTGTGCGGATTTGCGACACCAGGCTGATGATTGTCGGGTCGCCCTGCAACTCGCCGCGTTTGCGATTGGCATCATACGGAGTGAGATCGGTTGAATCCCGGGTGGACAAGGTGTCCTGTGGGTCGACAGCCGTTTTTTCAGCGATAAAATCCATCAGTGAATTATACTGTTCGACAAAAGCCTTAATCGCGTCTGAAGCCTTGGTAGTGTCAGTGGCCACAGTCAGCGAAACATTTGTGGTGCTTACTCCCACTAAGTTCAGTGTTACGCCGCTGATTACGTCGCTGATGCTGTTGGTGCCTCTTGTTATGGTCATTCCTTCATATACGATTTCGGCATCCTGCGCAGCCGTCGTCTGCGTTAATCCAAGGTCGGTGAAAGCCGTTCCGCCGCCGGCGTCGGTTAAAGTAATTTGACCTTTCGCACCCATGGTGTTGCTTTTTATAACAAGGCTGTTTTCGACTATAGATGCTGTAACACCGGCATTAGCATTATTTATCTTTTGCTGAATGGAGCTCAGAGTGTCAGTTGATGTTACTGTAATTGAGCCGGTACTGGTGCTGTCTGCTGACTTAAAAGTAAAGCCGCCGGTCAAGCCAAGCGCGGTAGATGACGTCGCGCTGGAATTGCCGGTGATTGTCGCCGCGCTGCTGGAGGCGTAACGGTTGTACTCGGCCAGTTTATTTACCTTAATCTGGTATGACCCGGCAGCCGCCGAAGTGCTTGCAGACGCTGTAAACACCTTTTCGTCTCCAGATGTTGCCGTTTTGCTGTTGAACGTGGCGCTCATTTTAAGCTGGGTTACCGTGCTGCGCAAGTTGGTCAGCCGCGTGTTGACATCTTTCCAGGCTGACTGCGTTGCCGCCAAGCGGTCCTTTTTATCCTGCATTAACGTCAACGGTTTTTTGTCGTTCTCTGTCAGTGCTGTTATTAGGGATTGCGTATCAAAACCTGATACAATGCCTCCAATTTGAATACCCGCCATTTTCTATCACCTCGCTAAAATAACTATATCATAAATCTAAACAAAATGGATTCTTATTCCACTGGCTTGTTAAACATATTTGTCCAAAATCAAGCCTGCCATTTCTTCTATCTTGCCAATCATATCCAGTATTTTTTCAGAAGGAATCTCTCTCAATACCTCGCCCGTATCCGGGTTGACAACCTTGCAAAAAATACGACCCGTTTCTTTGTGTACGCGGAACTGCAACCGGAAGTTGAAAAGCTCCGACATCTTGTTCAGTTTGTCTATGGCTTGTTCCAGGTCTTTTTTATTAAGATCCTTACGTTGACTCTCATCTGTAACGGATTTGCTTTTCTCTTGATCCTTTTCCGGCGAGATGATTCCCAAAGTATCCTTAACTTTATTGCTACCGGTGACATTTGGTAAATCGTCTGGTTTGATCTTGGGCGTTGCTGACATAGTATTGCTCGGGATGATTTCCATCTTTTTAACCCCCAGTTTGAAAATAGACCTTAATGTACTAAATAACCGGTTTTATGCATATTTGTCATTTTAATAAATGCTCGATTAAATTAATTTTATGTACTTGCTGGCTCAGGTTAAGTATAATCAAAATATGTAACTTTAAATATGTGATGTTTAATTATATGAGGACGGCCGGCCAGGTGCCGACCGTCCTCTTTCAAGGAAGCTGTATAGCTTATTATTTTTATTTACTGAACTGAATAACTATTAGCCTAGCAGTTTTAAGACGTTTTGCGGCAACGCGTTGGCCTGCGCCAGCATCGCTGTGCCGGCCTGACCAAGGATTTGCAGTCTGGTCAGGTTCATCATTTCCTGAGCCATGTCGACATCGCGGATGCGGGACTCGGCTGCGGTCAGGTTTTCCGAGGCCACTCCCAAGTTGGAGATGGTGTGCTCAAGCCTGTTTTGCAGAGCACCCATTTTTGCCCGCTCGCTGGAAACCCTGTTGATGGCAGCGTCGATCTTGGCTATGGAGTTGGTAGCCGAGCTGCGGTCGGTTACCAGGATGTTGTCCACTCCTAGCGCGCTGGCTCCCATGTTGCCGATGGAGGCGTTGACGTCCTGGTTCGGGTTGGCGCCAATCTGGAAGACCATGGTGTTATCCGCCAGGTGAACTGTAGTCGTGTGGTACTTTGTCTGGTCTGTTTCAGCGACCATTTGGAAGAAGCCGGTGCCCGAATTGGTAGCTGTGATTGTCCTGATACTGGCGTTGGAGTCAAACAACACGTCCACGTTCTTGTGAATCACACCCACCAGCAGGTTGCCCGAGATGGTTGCGTTCGGGTTGATATCATACGGGTCGGTGCTGTGAGCGTCCTTGTACCAGACGTTGAACGTGTTCTCTCTCGAAGATTGGATGTTGGCCAGGCTGAGCGCGTTGATCAGATTGTCGTCGCCCGAGAAGCGGATCTCGCCGCTCTTTCCGGCGATAGCGCTCTGAATTACGAATGTGCCGTCAACGGAGTATCCAGTCTTATTCTTAAACTCAGCGCTGTCATTTTTATTGTACACATACTCGACGAAGTTTCTCTGCAGGGTAGTATCTACGTAATCGCCCTGCTCCAGACCGTCACGTATGGCGTTGTTAAGCTTTTGCTGGACTGTGAAGATGGTGTCGTTGCTGTCCAAGGTAATACTGGTCTGTTTTCCGTCACCTTGGATCATTTTGAGTTGCTGTGGGCTGGTCAGCATGAAGTTACCGCTGGCATCCCAGAACTTGTCGATGTCATATAGTTTGGTGTCCAGAGAAGCCGCTCGTCCAAAGGCAGGTGACACATCAAATGTGGTTGTGCTCTGTGTTGTAGCGTAATCGTAGTCAAAACCGACGGTGAATGTGCCGTTAAAGGCTGTTCCTGTGGCTGTGTTTAGAGAGTACAGGTTGAAAGTGCGCTGAGTCTTATCGAGGTAGCCGTTCTGGTAGCTCTGACTGACTAATTGTGTTGAACTTGAGCTGAATGTATAATTGTGGGTTGTCACCAAAGCTGAAGCAGCTGCTTTCAGGTTGATTACAGCCTTGTCGCCCACCTTCAACGTGTTGGTTTGTCCTGCTGAAATAGTAAAAGTAAACGATGTTCCGATACTAGCACCCGCACTAAGAGCCACTGAAGTAGTTCCTGAGGTAATGTTTTTTGTCTGAGTTGTCTGGTTAAATGTATAAGTTCCGTCCACGTCGTACTTGTGGGTGGAAATTCGGTACGTAATGTCGCCACTGGCTGTGACGTTAGTTATTTCAATCAGTATGCTTTCGTTTGCCGATATGGTACCGGCCGCAGATATAGTAATTGCTGCTGTGCTTGAGCCGAAAATGGAGCCGGCGCCGCCTGATGTGAATTGCTGCGTTAAATGGGCTGAATAACCTGTTCCAGCACCTCCGACAGTTGTTGTCAAGGTATAGCTACCTGAAACATAGTTGTGTGCGCCTACCATTGTTACATGGGCTGTTGAATTAAGTTGCAAGTTATCAATGCCGTTATAAACGTGTTTGACTTTGAAGATGTCGGTCTTTTGTACTTCGGTCTGGCCCAGTTCTTTTACATTGATCTTTAATTCATAGTTTCCGCTGTTGGTCTTCTTTTGGCCGAATTGGTCGATGGTGCGCAGGCCGTCGCGGACAAAAATTTTGGTAGACAGTTTGTCACTGGAGGTAAGGGCGGCTGCTGAGCCGTCTAGTAACTTCTTGGTGTTGAACTCAGTGGTGTTGGCGATCCGGTTCAGTTCCGCAGTGAGTTGATCGATCTCTTTTTGGATCTCGGCCCGGTCATTTGAAGTGAGGGTGTCGTTGGCAGCCTGGACCGAAAGCTCACGCATCCTCTGCAGGATCGAGTGAGACTCGTTCAAAGCGCCTTCAGCGGTCTGGATTAACGAGATGCCGTCCTGGGAGTTCCGAACGGCCTGATTGAGGCCTCGGATCTGGCCGCGCATTTTTTCCGAGATAGCCAACCCGGCGGCGTCGTCGGCAGCCCGGTTGATGCGCAATCCGGAAGATAACTTTTCCAGCGATTTGGCCATGGATGAATTGTTGACGCTTAGATTGCGCCAAGAGTTCAGGGCTGGAATGTTGTGGTAAATAATCACCTTTTTTTCACTCCTTTACATTTGTGAAAATATTGTTAATCGGCGATATTATAAACCCGCCTATATTACTTATCGGCGGATTTTGTGAATACTTTATAGGTTTGATAATTATTTTGGCGAATATTAGGTTACGTTTTCTACGCCGGGGAACTCAAAGGATAGTATATTCCTGTACTTCAAGAGAGTTGCGTGGCAGGTGTTTGCCAGCCTTCCGATGGTGGAAAAGAGTTCTGTTTGTCTTAAAATATTTTCCGCCAGTTCAACGGCCTCATCTTCATACAGGTCACCCAGTGCTTGTATTTCCATCTCGAATTTAAGTGTGAAGGACTGGATAACGTGCATGAAGAACAACTGGAAAGTTTCATAATCAGTAATGCAGTTTTTCTTTTGTTCCATGATTGTCTTCACAAATTCACGGACTCTTTCAATTTGAGGAAGCTTTCCTTCCTTCGGTTTCAGGAAGTATTCAGCTTCTCGGATCATTCTTTCCGTTTCGCTGCAAACACCGGATATCCTCGCCAGTTCGGCGGTTGTACGGTCTATCCTGTCAAACATCTGTGCGACAATTTCTTTAATTTCGCCATCGTCTGGTGGTATCAACAGGCGGCGTATGATTTCTATTGGGGCTAGATCGTTTTGCAGGAAGCGGTCGATTACTTCTGCAAAATGCATTACCTGGGTTCCCTGGATAAATGCGCCTCCCTCAGTGGCGTTGATACAGGTTCCTTTATATTCAGCAATATCTTCCTCATAGCCTTTTAAAAAACCATAAAATGTCGTATTAGTCTTAATTGGCATCCCATCATTTCCTGGTACTTCCAGGACATCACTATGATATGCTTTCTGGTTTTCTCCTAATGCATGGCCCCGAGCGTGGGTTTCTCCATCCCTACTTAAAGCCAGGTCTTGCCCCAAAAGAATGATCGGGTTGCAACCAAGTGCGGCGGCTATTTTAAAAGCCATGTTTCCTGAGGATGCTTTAATATTCAACATGCCGCGGTCTACGCCGAGCCACTTAAAATGGTCAAAGCTACGGTAAACGATGATCTTCGGGCCGGTATAGATATCGTAGACTTCTTTGCGAATTACCGGGCAGGCTGCCAGGTAAACTTCTTCCAATTCCCCCGTCGGAATATCCTTGAAAAAACGTTGCACATCTATAACCCGCTCCAGTGCGGTGACCATGTGCGGCTTTACCCCCATATCCAGGAGGATTTTCAGAGAAGCGTCAACGGAGATGATTAAGGCGCGATTCTCCAGACCTTTTAAAAGGTGTTTGTTCTTGTTTAAAGAAGGCCCGGTTGCTACCACGATGGCTGGCTTGTCCTTAAATGCGCCGAATAACCGGTTTATACCAGGGTTTCGAATGATGACTGAAAGATTGGCTAGCATGTTTTCTATGCCGATCAAGGAATCTTCCGGGGAATTACCGAATCCTAGAACTGTTTGCGAAGAGACTTCCCGGATGGTCTTTAATACGGTAATATAATAAAGTTTATTTAAATGGAGTGATGAAGGGTGGTAAACTGATTTTAAAGCCCGAAGGTAAATAAAACCACCTTTTGCCAAGTTCTTTTTAAGAGGAATAAACAGATCATTCTCGCTAGCGCCGATCAAAAGAAATACCCTTGGATTAGCTATAATTGAAGCCAAGTCTGTATAACAGCAGGCAAGTTTAAATATTTCAAGGTCTTTTTCAATTATAATTATTTCTTTGGTGTTAACACTATCAGCAATATCTGTAGAAAAATAAAGTACTTCATAGCCCAACCCAATTCCAAGGCACACGGCTAGTTTAGCGTTTTTCAATTTTAGGGTCTTTAGCTGTAGTTTAGCATCTTTCAGGGGGTCAGTATTATCGTAATAAAGTAAGTCCTTTTCCGTGCAGTAGAGGTTTGGCGTGCCGTCCGGCCTCAGGGAGGGCACTACCCGGTAACGGGGTGTGAAAGCACATTGCTCCACCCTTCGGGCCAGTTCGGGGTAGTGTTCTTTGAGCGCCCGCATGTTGTCTCGATAAAAATGAGTCGTTGTATGGAAGCTGTCGCTGAAAAGGATAATTTTTTGTTTATCTAAGACGGCTGGAGCACCCCGACCTGGCTGGAAGGGGACGCCGGATTTTTTCTTAGTTTTCTTTTTGGCCATGTCCGACCACCTTTCAGGGTGAACTGTTGTATTACTTCGTCAATAACAGTATGGAATCGGTATACCTTTCATTCTTCTCGATCAGAATATCCTCAATTGTACCGATTTTTTTCGGAAATATATGTTCTTCATTAATGGAAAATAGTAAAAAATTGTAAGGTAAAAAATGAAGCACGTTGACCAATTTAAATTCTTCGAAATATTGAAGGATTTCTTCTTTTCGGAAGGTGCGCATTACACCGGACATTTTAATATCGTCGTGTGAGGAGATTTCGTTTGTAAATGAAACAAATGCAATACCGCCGGGCTTCAGGATCCTGTTAATTTCACCAGCAAGTGTTCTGATTACCCCGTCGACCGGGATGTTAGAAAGGTAATTGAAACAAATAATTACGTCAAAAGTGTCCTCTTCAAAACAGAGCCTATCAAGATCAATTTTGACGAACTCCAGGTGGTTGCTAAACATGTCCTTTGTTCTTTCCAGTGCCTTCGCACTTACATCGGCTAGCGTAATATTCTGGGACTCGGACCCAAGTTTCATAAAAAATGAAGCTAGTTCATGGCTTAATCCAACGATTAGGACTGATTTACTTGATAGTGAGCCAATATTAAATTCAGTCATAACCGTAAACAAAATTCTCTCAACGAATCTCTCTCTGAGGAACCTGTTTTTGTAATAAGTAATGTCATGTTTCTCCTGGTTAAAAAAACCAGTATTTTTGTAATAGTTTAGAAAAATGTTTTCTAGTTTTTTGTTTAACTCTTGTTTTTCATTGAGATTCATGTTAAATTTAACCCTTTCATGATTTTTATTTTTATTTTCTTGTTTTTTAACTGAACGGTAAAGTCGACTTACATTGATACATATACAAAGCTAAACATCATGTGTAGTTGTATATACAATAATAAATTTGATTAATTTTTAAAAATAATTTACTAAAAATATTTATTGTAGTTTTTTGAAAATCATTCAAATCTCAATTCTATACTATAATAATTATATCGTAATTTTATAAATAAAATAAAGAGAGTAGTAAATTATATTTTTTATAAGGATTTCATTATAATAAGTCATAATAATTTAATATAAATTTTGAGAAAGAATCGTTGAAATAAAAAGCTAGTTGCAAAACTCCAAGCCTTTGATTGATCTGACCCTTAAGGCATCAAAAAATTTTACAGAAAAAATGTAGAATAACTATAGTAGTAAAATAATTAAGTCATATTCCTTATTATGGAAAGTTAATTATTTACCACCAATGACATTAACCAGTCTTGTTTTGACAGTGGAAGAGATATATTTGGTTGGTTGTATGTTTATATCCTCTGATCATAATGATGTATATTTCGACATCTTATTCCATTTATCCTGCTATCAGTTAATATTTAGGCAGATGCTAGATCAATGCTTTTTCCTTAAGGTTTATGAATATTTAAATAAAAACGATAGAAATTGTAATTTTTTGTAAAATTGGACTGTTATTCGATTGAAACAGCTTTAGGTGTAAAGGCTGTAAAGGTTCCCAAATATTAGCAAATCTCAGGGCTTTAATATGTTTAATGTTTGCCTTTATTCCATCAAATAAGATTTTTTTGTTTAATGCTATGCAATATAACTCCATCGATTTAGCTTCATGTAAAAATTATTTGATCTAATTATCTTGTAAAATATTAAAGATATATAGGATTTTCGTCGACAATTATTAAAAGAATGACATTCCGGTGGTAAGGGTTTGGTAATGATTAACAATATTCAATAACTCTGATGTGCCTAACCAGCATCTTATAACTCCCGTAAAAAAGCAGGAAATTGCTAGTAATTGTAGAATAATGTTATTAATCAAATAATTGCATGAAGCCTTGTAAATTGTATTATTTACTTTTTATTTTTGGGGAGGAAAAGTATGTCGGATTCACTATTTGCTAAAATAACAGAATCTAATAAAAACTACAAGGTTATGGTTATTGCCGAGATCGGTTCTAACCATGACGGTAGTCTCGAACGAGCAAAGAAATTAATGAAGTGCGCCGCCGATTGCGGTGTTGATGCCGTTAAGTTTCAATCATTTACTGCGGAAGGATTGCTCAATCCTATACAAATTAAAGGCGGTCAACGTTTTGAAAATTCTAGTTATAAAATATTGCAACAATTAGCCACACCAACCAGCTGGTACCCGGAATTGATTGACTATGCTGGAAGGCTTGGCTTGATTTTACTTTCCACTCCCTTTGATAATGAGCAGGCGAAACTGCTTGATACGTTTAATGTGCCAGTTTTTAAAGTCGCTTCCAGTGATATTACAAATTATCCATTTTTATCATACCTTGCTAGATTTAGTAAAACTATATTACTTTCAACAGGTCTAGCTTATATGTCAGAGGTGGCACGTGCTGTAGAGGTTATTAAAAATGCAGGTAATAATAATCTGGTTTTGTTGCACTGTGTATCTTTATATCCCCCTGATTTCAGTGAAGTTAACTTGAAAGCCATGATTACGTTACAGCAGGTCTATCAACTGCCAGTTGGCCTTTCTGACCATACACCAGGGGATGCAGTTCCTTTGGCTGCAGTGGCAATGGGCGCTTGTGTGGTGGAAAAACACTTTACAGACGATAGGAACAGACAAGGACCAGACCATGCTTTTGCAATGGAAATAAATGATTTTGCAAGCATGGTCGTAAAAATCAGGCAACTTGAGCGGGCCATGGGAGACGGCATAAAAAGACCTTGCGAAGCCGAGAAAGGAGAGAGGTATTCTGCTTTTCGCAGCATGCATGCCAGGATAAAAATTAACAAAGGACAAAAAATTAAAGAAGATATGGTTAAAATCGTGCGACCGGTAGATGGAATTGAGGCGGAATTTGCTAGTATGGTTTATGGCAAGAATGCCAAGGAAGACATAGAGCAAAATGAGCCAATTACATGGGACAAGCTTATCTAGTTTATACAAATATATAGATAGTAAAGGTGTGTATACATGGAAAATACATTTAAGGATGTAAGACTCAAGCCCAAGGTAGTTGCTGTAATTTTAGCCCGCTTAACATCCACTAGACTTCCACGAAAAGGCTTGAAGGATATTTGTGGCCGTCCATTATTAGGTCATATAGTTGAAAGGCTGAAAAGGGTAAAAAGTATCGACCAGATAGTCATGGCGACAACTAGTCGAAGCGAGGATATACCTTTAAAGGATTTTTCTGAAAAGGAAGGAATAGGTTTTTTTGCTTATGAAGGTGACCCTGAAGATGTTGTGGACAGGACGAGAGCCGCGGCCGAATTATTCGGGGCAGATATTTTGGTTCAAATTAGTGGAGACTGTCCTTTAGTTCATCCACCGATAACAGAAAAATTGATTTTAGCCTTACTGGAAAGTGGGGCGTCACGTGCTGTTATTTCCCGATTAAATGGGAAAGAAGCAATTCATGAAGGGATTGCGGTCTTTTCCATGGAAGGGTGGGTAAAGGTTGATAAAAATTCTACCAAACCCCACCAAAGAGAAAACCTGGTGGCATGTTTAATGGAGTATCCTGAACTTCTTGAAAAAGTAGAAGTAATGGATGATCCTGTTTTTTATACATATAAGCATCGTATTTCTGTAGACACCCAAGCGGATCTAGAATTTATGCGAGAAATTTACCGTAGATTATATAAAAATGGAGAAGTTGTAGATTTGGCGAAAGTTATTGGACTTTTGAAGAAGGAGCCTAGAATAGCAGAAATAAATTCTTTGGTGCACCAAAAAGGCCTGCTTGATAAGAGTAAACGAGTTCTTTTTCGGGTTGATGCTGGTAATGAGATTGGCATGGGACATATTGTAAGGTGTTTAGCTCTTGCATCTTGTTTAACCGAAGAACATTTTTGTGGTATTGCCTTTATTATTAAAGGAAACCATTGTGAAGCAGAAGAGCTAATTATTGAAAAGGGATTTAAGATGAAAACAATACCAGCAGACGTATCACTAGAAGATGAATTAATGTCAATCATTGAATTTACTAAGGAATATCAAGCAAATGCTATAATTCTTGACTTGAAAGAAAAATTAAATAAAGAATATGTTGTTAAGCTAAAAGAATCAAAGGTTCCTGTAATTTCCATTGATAATTACGGTGAAGGATCCTTTGTTGCAGATGTGGTGATAATACCTGGTATGCATTGGCAACCGGAAGAAGGGAAATATTATCCCGGGGTAGTTTACCATGGATGGGAATATGTAATGCTCAGAAAAGAATTTAATTACGCTTATCCTACACCAGAAAATAAAATACCTAATGTTTTAATTGCCATGGGTGGTGGGGATTCGCAAAATTTGACCGCGATGTCACTAATTAGTTTATTGCCTCTATTGCCTGAAATAAGGATTAATATTATTGTAGGTAGGTTTTATTCTTTCGTTGAAGAGTTAAAAACATTGATTAATAATAACCCTCAAGTAATACTCCATGTTAATATAAAAAATCCTGCTCCAATAATGGCAAGCGCTGATATTGCTCTAACTTCTTTCGGAGTCACTATGTATGAATTAGCTTCTCTTGGTGTACCTGTAATTACTCTCAACCCAACTTTAGAGCATGATTTGTTGGCTGAAAAAATGAAAAAGTATGGGTTTTTAGTTAATCTAGGTTTTTTTAAGGCAGTTGATAAAAAAGACGTTTTTGAAATGGTTTCAAGGCTTATTAATGACAGAAGTGTTCTACCGAAAATGGCTCAAAAAGGAAGAGATTTACTTAGTGGAAATGGTATAAGAAGAATAGCTGGGATCTTAATGAAAAAAATAAATTAATAAAAGGGTGATATTAAAATGAAAATCATAGGAATAATACAAGCACATGCAAAAACTTTTGCAGGAGGACCTGCAATGGTTTTGCAAAAGGTTGAAGAGGAAACGATTATTGAAATGGTGATCAATAGATTAAAAAAAATCAAAAGATTAAATGAAATTGTTATAGCTGTACCTGATGTTAAGGAAAACTTAGTTTTTCAGGAAATTGCTAATAAAAAAAATGTAAAATGCTTTATGGGCAACAAGGATGATGTCTGTATTAGGTTAACTGACTGTGCTGAAAAATATGAAGCTGATGTCATTGTGCATGTAATAGGAAATGAAATTCTGCTTAATCCTGATGTGCTTGAAAATATGATAAAAATATTAGGAACAGTAAATCTAGAGGCAGTTCTTTTATCGCAAAGCCCCTTTCTTGGGGGAGGTTCCGTTATTACTTATAAAGCATTAAAAAAAGCTTGTGATTTAATACATCAACCCGGAGTGGATAATTCCTATATAATTAGGCCGATGGCTTATATTAGGCTTAACACAGATAAGTTTAATTTAAAAATTATAGATCCAGTGCTTCCATCGGAATATGAGATAGAAAAGGCTAAGGAGATTTTACTGAATGTATTGGAAGAAGCTACTGATGTGGATTTAAAGAATGCTGATAAGCGTGATCTTTCAATTTCTAAATATGAATTTGCGATAAAATATCTGTTACCGACTGATACTGTTTTGGATGTGGCTTGCGCATCAGGAGGAGGTACTTATCTCCTTTCAGCTTATTGCGAGAAAGCAATTGGGGTGGACATTTCCGTTAAAGATGTTGAAAAGGCTAATAATAGATATAATAATGATAATTTGCGATTTTACGTTGGGGATGCTACGAACCTTAATTTTTTACAAGATAAAACAATTGATAAAATTACTAGTTTTGATACTATTGAACATATTAAAAATGATTTAGGATATGCTCAAGAATTGGGTAGGGTTTTAAAGGACGGAGGGCTATTGATTATAAGCACTCCTAGAAAGATAGGAGATTATATCATTAACCCTTACCACGTACGTGAATATACAAAAAAAGAATTGTCAGATGTATTGGATAAAGGTGGTTTTACTGTGTATGAATATAATTCTTTATTACAATATACCATCAGTAAAGGTGAAAATAATGAAAGTGAGGGCTTCCTGTGGGTCTGCGGAAAGAAAACAGCGAGATAATTAATGATTATGAATTTGTCAAATGTAATCTATGTGATGCTGATAATTATGAGGTTATTTGGGAAGGTAATGGTTTTAGAAAGTGTTTATGTGGAGAATGTGGTTTGGCGTATCTAAACCCGAGAATGACTGTGGAAAAAGCAAAAAGTTATTATGGTGATTATATACAACCATTTCCTAGTGGTTATCTAACTAGGGAAGATAATAATTTTATTAGAGCTGCAAGAGATCAGTATCACTTTATTCATAGTGCTTTAAATTTACCTGACACAGGAACCATCTTGGAATTAGGTTCGGGGTATGGTTTTTTTTTAAATATGTTTAGAGGTTGGGATGTTATTGGGGTTGAGGCATCATCGCATGCCGCAGACTATGCGATAAATGAATTTGGCCTAAATATTCAAAAGAAAACAATTGAAGAAGCTGAACTACCTAAAAACTACTTTGATGTTGTTGCTATCTTTCATGTTTTGGAACACCTCGGGAACCCAATCCAGACACTCTCTAATATTTATAACTTGCTAAAAAAGGACGGAGTATTGTTTTTGGAAGTACCTAATGTTTATAACCCTGTGTTTTCTTTAACTGAATTTATTTTTCACGTTTATCAGCATATGTATGATTTTTCTCCCGTTACCTTAAATTCTATGCTGAGTAAAGTTGGTTTTGAGAAAATATATATGGCAGATCATCCCTTATTAATGTATCATCCTAGTAATCTAAGAGTAATTGCCAGAAAGATCAATCATGAGGTTAAGAAACAGGATAATGACCGTGAGAATGTTAAGGTCGCTCTATTAAAGTTTTATAACTGGGTTGAATCTATAAAATCTTATATTAATAATTTAATTGATAACTGGATAAGTATGGGTAAGAAAGTTTTGATTTACGGTGCAGGGATCCATACTCAGGCTCTTATTGAATTGATTGACTTTAAAAATTGCAATATGTTAGGTATTGTCGATGATAACGTGTCAAAAGTCGGAAGCAAAGTCGGTAAATGGAAAGTGTATGCTATTGATGATATTAATAAATTGAATCCTGATATTATATTAATATCTTCTTATGCATTTGAAAATGAGATATATGATAAGTTAAATAAACTAAAAAGAAAAGATGTGGATATAGTAAAAATATATGGAGGATTGGAAAATGACAGCTGATAATAAGAAAACCATAATTGTGATAGGAGCAGGGTTGTTATCCATTAAGAATATTGAGACTGCCAAAAAGATGGGATATAAAGTTATCGTAACTGATATGAATCCAAATGCTATTGGCTTTAAATATGCTGATATACCTATTTTATTAAGTACAAGAGATATTGACGGTCATGTAAGGGAGGCAAAAGAATTAAGTAATAATCATAATATTGTTGGTGTTTTCACGGCCGGTGCAGATGTTGAGGTTACAGTGGCTCATACTGCAAGAGCTTTGGGACTTATTGGTGTATCCCCTGAAGTTGCTAATAAGTGCAATGATAAATTATTAATGAGGCAAGAATTAGCTAAAGCAAATGTACCTGGACCAAAATTTGCTAAAGTGAATGATAAAAAGGATGCTCTTAGATTTATTAAGGAAGTGGGTTACCCTGTAATTATTAAGCCACTTGATAATTGCGGTTCAAGAGGCGTGAGGGTTATTAGTAACGATACCGAATTGGATTCTTCTATTGAGTTTTCAAAAGAGCTTGGTGTCTGTGAAAAAGAAAGTCTACTTATTGAAGAGTTTCTGGAAGGGCCAACGCAAACGGTTGAAATGCTTGTTTGTGATGGGAAGTACCATTTATGTAGCATAATAGATACCTTTCATGATTATTTTCCTTATAGAGTTGAAGTGGCTCATGTGAATCCCACTATATTATCTAAAGATCTTCAGAATGAATTATTTATGTTGGCAAGAAGAGCTTCCGAAGTGATCGGAATAGATGTTGGTGCAGCAAAGGTTGATACAATTATTTCCGGCAAGGAAGGACCTGTAGTCATGGAGATGACCTCACGGTTAAGTGGTGGTTTTCATTGCCAATATACTACACCTTTGGCGCATGGTACTAATAATATTAAAGCAGCTATTGATATTGCCGTTGGAAATCCAATTAAATATGCTGATATCGTTCCCAGCAAAAACAGGCATGCTCGTTGTCAAGCACTTTTCCCTCAGCCAGGAAAAGTGGTGTCAATTAACGGGGTAGAGAAAGCGAAAATGGTACCAGGGGTAGAAGAGATATTTGTTTTAGTAAATGAAGGTGATTTAGTGCCGGAATATAGGAGTTCAGCCGATAGAGTATGTTTTGTTATCACAAGCGGAGCTTCATATGAGGAAGCGTTAAGAGTTGCCAAACAAGCAAAGAGCCTGATTAATATTGAAACCATCCGTTAAGCAATTTGGGTTTCGAATATTACTGGTAAAACAGCTTAACTTAGAGAGCGGTGGATATATGAATATTATTGTCACTGGTAGTGCCGGTTTTATAGGATCACAGTTGACAGAAAAATTTTTAGTTGATGGCCACAAAGTAACAGGTATCGATGCTTTTCGCGATTATTATCCGAAGAAAATTAAATTAAAAAATTTACGTAAGTCTACGACCTATCCTTTGTTTACCTTTATAGAAAAAGATTTGACAATGATTCCAAATCCAGAATTAATAGATTTATTAACCTCGGCGGATGTAGTTGTTCATCTGGCTGCCCAAGCTGGTGTTCGGGCTAGTTGGGGAGCGAATTTTGATATCTATCTGCGGGATAACATTTTAGCTACACAAAAGCTATTGGAGGCGGCTAAGGGCTGTAATTTGAAGAAGTTTATTTATGCATCTTCTTCCTCAATATATGGAAATATTAATACTTTTCCTGTTTCTGAGGATACACTTCCCAACCCATTTTCCCCATATGGTGTGACTAAGCTGGCAGGAGAAAAGATGTGCCTGTTGTATTGGCTGAATTATGGGGTTCCTGTGGTTTGCCTTCGTTATTTTACCGTCTATGGACCCCGACAGCGCCCTGATATGGGTATTTATAAATTTATCAAATCGCTATTGAATGATAATCAGATTATAGTTTATGGTGACGGTAATCAAACTAGGGACTTCACCTACGTAGACGATATTTTACAGGCTAATTATTTGGCTATACAAGGTTTATCTGGGAATATTTATAATATAGGCGGTTCTCAGCAAGTAACTGTTAATGAGCTAATTTTCCTTCTTGAGAGATTTATTGGAAAGAGAGCAAAAATAAAATATACTGAGAAGCAGAAAGGTGACGTTAATAGCACATCAGCGGATATTACAAAAGCAAGGCAGGAATTGGGTTATAAACCCTTAACCGATATTGAAAAGGGCCTTAACGCTCAAATAAGGTGGATGCAAGAGGGTGTTTAAAGATTGCTTTATATGTATGGTATTTTCCATGGTAATCTCCAGTTTTCCAGCATTCCGGAGGATCAATATCCGGTTCTCTTAGATAAATGTTACTGGCCCCTACTGGACTTGGCAAGAGAGTTTGGTTGGCCATTGGGCTTTGAATTTCCTGCATGGTCATTGGAAGTATTAAATAAAATTGACGCTTCTTTTGTTAAAGAATTGTCGCAGGGATGGAAGGACGGCCTATGGGAAATAATTGGCTCGGGTTATTCGCAAGTTATTATGCCTTTAACACCTGCGCGCTTGAATTTAGAAAATCTGGAATGGGGACAAAGAATATATGAGAGTTTACTGGGTAAGCACCCTAAAGTTGCTTATGTAAATGAACAGGTTATTTCACGTGGTCTAACTGAGCTTTACGGGCAAGCAGGTTACCGCTACTTGTTTTTAGATTGGGATAACACTGTTGCTGCTGCTCAATTATCTAATGATTTGAGGTATAAGCCACAGTGGTTGAAAGGCGCGAAAATTAAACGAGTTGGTATCATATGGAACAGTTTTATCTCTTTTCAACGTTTTCAGCGATATATTCACGGTGAGATTAATCTTAAAGGATATATTGATTTCTTGTTATCTCATTATCATCCTGCCAATGACCGGGCTATATCTTTTTACGGTTCGGACTGGGAAATATTTGATTATCGCCCCGGTAGTATTGATGCTTATTTGCCTGTTACGTCCAATCAGAAAGAGGTTTCACGTCTTAAGGAACTCTTACATGTTTTAAATGATGATCATCGTTTTGCTTTAATTTCTCCCTCAAATGTAGCGGAAGTTTTGACCCCGGAAGGAGAAGTTGACGTATGTTCTTCTAGCTATCCCATACCCTGCAAAAAACAGGCAAAATATAATGTGGTTCGTTGGGCAGTTTGTGGGCGGGAAAATTCCAAAAAAAATACTCTTATGTACAGGACTTTTAAATTGCTTCAGGACGTTGAATCCATGCAGAAAGCAATTTTACCTTCTACGGACAAGGCGGTATATGATGTTTCTTCAGGCTGGAAAGAGCTTTCTTATTTTTGGGGAAGTGATTTCAGAACTTTTACGACCGAAGAAAAAAATAATATTTTCAATTTGGGTTTGGGACATTTGTATGGCGAATTGACAGAAGCAAGAAGTAAGCTTATTTCTTCTTTGAATATAAATAAAGAAATATTAAACAATGAGGAAGATGGTTTTAAAAAGAGTGTTATTAATTCAAATAATAGACAAGCAGATAAATATACTGTAATGATTTACAACCCACATTCATTTGAATGGGCTGGTTATCCGTTTGAATTTGATGTTTCTTTCGCGCCAGGGCAATTTTGGGGTCCGTTAACACTGGAAACTGGCGAAGGATGCATAAATACTCAAAATGAAGCCTTGGCATTTTATAGAGATGGTAGTTTGCGAAAAGTTCGGCTTGTAATAACTCCTTATTTACACCCGGGACAACTAATCAGGCCCCAAATAGTACCTAAGCAAAATAATTCGGATAAGATTAGGCCGTCGAACTGGTTGCCTTGCTATAAATTAAAAACCAGTGAAGTAGATATTTCGTTTTTGCCCCGGAGAGGGGGAGCAATAGGTAGCCTATATTTCCCTGGAATAGCTCAAAATAGGTTGGCGGGCACGATATCACATGATTTTTACAACCACATGGAACTATCCACTGACCAGTATACCGGTCACTGTATTATCTTTGACAAAAAGTATGGTAAAATAACTGATTTAGGTCTTGTAGAACCCGTGATGCCAGATAATCCCGAAGATTATCCAATCCGTGTACCAGTTATGATACGGTTAAGTATGCCTCTTGGTGAGTTGTGGAAGCAGTATTTCGTTTATAGGAATATTCCCCGTGTTGATTTGCGATATCATTTCAGGTTTAACAACATAAATCCTGAATTAATCCGGTTAGGGATAATTACATTTGATCCTTGCTCTTATAACAGGCGAAAGCTTTATCTAGCATCTGTAAATGGTGGTCAGGAAATAGAAGTGTTTCCTTTGTCTGGGGCAAACCTCTCTCAGTCAAATTCCGTTGATCCCAGGGTTTCTGCTGGGCACTGCCTTGGTGCTACAGAAGGGTGGTTGGCGGTAGGTGATGATGAGAAAGGGGTGGCAGTAATTACAAATAAATCTGTTCTATATTCTGTCCCTTTAGTGGATTACCGGGAAATTAATGATCTATTTTACCTTAGAGTTTATAATTCGATTTGTGAAACCGATGAAACCAGTGGTCACTTCTGGCGGGGGCATAATATTTACGATATTTCCTATATAGGATATGAAAATGATCTTGAACAGATAAGAAGATTTAGTAATGCAATTAATAATGGATTAATCTGTTGTCAACAGGAGGAAGTCTAATTATGGATAGTATTGCAATATTGGGTGGTATGGGTTATGTAGGATTGGTTACTGCAGTTGGATTAGCTGACCTTGGGTATAAGGTTATATCTGCTGATATAAGTGAAGAAAAAGTCTTTTTAGCAAAACAGGGGAAATTTCTAATTTATGAGGATGGTTTGGAGGAACTATTTCAAAAAAACAAGGAACGCATTGACTTTACCACAGATATTGGTCTGGCTGTGCTCGACAGTAGTATTATATTTATCGCCGTTGGTACACCCCCTAGAAATGATGGCGAGGCAGACTTGGGGCAAATTATAGAAGTAGCAGAGATAATCGCCCAAAAATTAAACGAGTATAAAATAATTGTAGTAAAAAGTACTGTTCCTATTGGTACTTTTGAACTGGTGCAAGATATTTTAAAAGGGTACGGGAAAGTAGAAGGCAAGGATTATGACCTGGTTTTTAATCCAGAGTTCCTGCGCGAAGGGGCGGCTGTCCATGATTTTCTTCACCCTCAACGCACGGTTATTGGAAGCAGCAACCAGTTAGCTGCCCGCAGGATTGGCGAGCTTTTTAATACTTTTCAGTCACCGTTAATTTATACAACAATAATAAATGCACAAATGATTAAATATGGGGCGAACGCTTTTTTAGCATCCCGTGTGTCTTTTGTTAACGAACTAGCTTCCATTTGTGAGCGTGTAGGAGCTGACATTACTGTTGTTGCTGATGTTATGGGGATGGACGAGAGGATTGGAAGAGGTTACCTGCAGGCAGGAATTGGTTTTGGTGGACCTTGTTTGGGTAAAGATCTACAGGCACTCGTTAAAATGGCTGAGTTGTTTGATTATGATTCACGTTTATTGAAGGGCGTATTGGAAAAAAATATTCAACAGAGGAAAAGTATTGTTAGAAAGATAAAGAGAGCATTGAATAACACCCTTTTCCACAAAAAGGTCGGCGTTCTTGGACTTGCTTTTAAACCAGATACAGGTGACGTTAGAATGTCTCCTGCAATAGATATAGTCAAAGAGTTAATTAATTCGGGAGCAGATGTTATAGCCTATGATCCTCAGGGGAATAAAGAGGCTGGTGAATTGATTAAGGAACTGAAGTTAAGCGAAGACCCCTATGAAATTGCAAGAGGAGCAGATGCGCTAGCTATACTTACCGGATGGAGAGATTTTGAAAACTTGGACTGGTTAAAGATTATTAACAATATGAGTGGTAATGTTTTGGTTGACGCCGTAAATTTATTGAGTCCTGAAATAATCAATGAAGTTGGTTTTAATTATATTGGGGTGGGAAGGTAAATTGCTATCTTTGTATTTTAAGTTCACCGGTTCTCAATGCATAAATATCTGCATCCTTAAGGAAAAACCTGAACCTAACAATCTGACCATTTAGGGATGCGATGTTGCTACCCGTTTGCCATTCAACTGGTGAATCCAACTCGTTTCCATAAAGGGGAAGCATGTCATCAAGTGTATAACCTGGAAGCGGTTTTCCTTTTTGGTCCTGAATTTCAACCTTAACAAATCCTACTGCGGATGTGGAGTAGTTAAGAATAAGATGTTTGCCATTAAACGTAAGGGGGCGAGTGGTAAATTCGCCGCCGTTATAATCAGCATGCATTGAAGAGAAGCCGTGGCGTCGTATCGTCATCCTGCGCAAGCGGTTAGTAGGCCAACAATAGTTCTCACTGATATAAAATGAGAATTCATTTGGGTCAACCTGAATAATACCCCAGGCTGGCATATTGCTTCGATGTGTCCAATCCTTTTTATCCAGGTCGGGGCGAATCCATCCTTCTGCGAAGCGGTTCCATAAAGCTCCGTCGCGGCTGCTCATGAAAACCGCATCAGATACTCCATTTTCGCTGCATTCAATAACTTTTTTTCTTTCTGGAACGAATCTCTTTGGAAATGAGAGATAAATGTGTTCTGCTCCTGGACAGGGGATTGTTGCATTTGTATATAAGTGTTCTATGGGATAACCGGGAGGATAGCGATTCGGTTGCGGGTCGCTCCAATTAATAAAATCCTTGGAAGTACTCCATTGAATGATCCGATAGCCTTCCACGTCAAAATTACGGGAATACAGACGGTAACATTGTTCAGAACTATCATAGAAAGCAACATTAAGTGAGTCAAAAGCACCTTTTGTCCTAATGGGATTTTCTCGTATTCTTGTCCAATTAATCCCGTCTGGTGATTTAAAGGCATGCAACTGGCATTCAAATTGCCCATTTATTTTCGGCCAACGTGCGCCTATCGCTTTATAACGTTCGTTCTCTTTGGTGTTTGGATTGATGTCCAAGAAAGGTGCAAAATTGTGGGACTCATATCCCATGAAGATGATGTTGTTGTTCTTTGAACCTTTGAACTCGTATAATCCTATGTTAGGACGATTGAAATGGATACCATCTGTACTTTCCGCATAGCATGTAACCTGATTCTCGCTTGTATCCGAAATGGCAAATCCTCTATAGTAAAGCCGAATTATTGAACCGTCCTTGAAAACAGTATAATAAGCACTAGCCGGTCCTTCCCATGGTTTATTGGTTTCCAACACAATTTCACGCTTTATGGGTGAGTGCAGCCTGATATTAACCCCTCTGCTGCTATTTTCAATTAAATAGTCATCTAAAAACATCTCAAGTCGTGAACCAATATTAACAATTGTTTTCGAATGAATATTATGCGTGTATAGCTTAATATTTTCTGAACCTTGATTACTCATGGTTAACACCTCTTTAATTTGCTATTTCCTGCGAGGATCATTTCTTATCACTTCTCTAACTTATTGTAAATATTCAGTCCTCTGCTTTAAATTAGATATTTTTTCATAGAATATTTTGATAAATGGAATTATTTCATCTTCCAGGGTTTTACTTAAAGCGCTAGCATCTCTTTTTTCAATTAATGGAAGCATGCTGTTAAGTGCGTTTATATAACGCTGCCAATTTGTTGTTATGTTGTTTGTGTCTTCTTCCTGCGGAAGTAATACAGGTAATCCCTGTACCACTTCATTGAACCACATCAATCCTTCATTGGCATCGTGCAGTATCGCGTAGCCTTCCAAACACTCGTTGTTCTTGAAATGGACTGATGCTCTATATAAACCGTCCAATAGACGCGGCAAATACTCCATGGCCGATTCAAATATCTCCGTTGAAAGTTCTTTTATGTTTTTCATTCCAAATTCCACCTTTAATTTAATTTTTATTTGTCAGATTTGTTATGATGAATGGTGAATATTTTCTACGTCTGAGCTTAATAAACGTTCATACAGTGAGTTAACTTCCTCCATTACAACCTTGATTACCCGCTTCACGTCAGTATTGCCCATTGCCGGGTATAGTGGGATACTGATAGCTCGTCGGTAGTAGTCTTCTACGTTCGGGCAAAGACCTGCTGGATAACCTAAGTCGCGGTAGTACGGATGGCGGTAGACCGGGAGGTAATGTACCTGGGTGCCGATACTATTCTTATAAAGCCTATCGATTAACTCCCCGCGCGGTGGGTTGTCACCGGCCAAGCGAAGTACGTATAAGTGCCAGGCCGGTTCTACACCGGGTACTACCGGTGGGGTGAGCAGATGCGGGCAGTTTTCAAAGGCTTCATTGTAACGAGCTGCGATCTCGCGCCGACGTGCGAGGAAGCGTGTCAGCTTTTTTAGCTGGCTTAACCCTAACGCGCACTGGATGTCCGTGATCCGGTAATTATAACCTAATTGCTGCATCTCATAATACCATGGGCCGTGGTTTTCCATTAGGAGGGAGGGCTCACGAACCATGCCATGCGAGCGGAATGCCAGAAGCTTATCGTAGTATCTCCGGTTGTTGGTAGTTACTGCTCCGCCTTCGCCGCAAGTAATGTGCTTTACCGGATGGAAGGAGAAGACAGTCATGTCTGCCCGGGATCCAACTGGCTTACCATTGAAGTTGGCTCCCAATGCGTGAGCAGCATCTTCCACTACGATTATGCCATAGCCGCGGGCGATCTCCATAATCTCCTCAACCGGTGCCGGCAAGCCGGTCATATCCACCGGTGCGATTACCTTTGTTCGACTTGTAATGGCTTCTTCTATCAAAGCTTGATTGATGTTAAAAGAACCGGGCGCTATATCGATAAAAACCGGTCGCGCGCCTAAATAGAGGGCGGCGTTGGCCGTGGCGGCAAAAGTTAGAGGTGTAGTAATTACTTCATCACCGTGCTTAACACCGGCGGCAAAATAAGCGGCATGAAGCGCCGCTGTCCCGGAGGAAAACACTACAGCATACTTTGCGCGTGTTGTGTCGGCAAGCGCCTGCTCGAAGCTGGCAACCTGCGGGCCTGTGGTTAGCCAGTCAGATCGCAAAACTGCTGTTACAGCGGCTATATCATCTTCGTCAACCTGTTGTTTAGCGTAAGGTATAAAGTTGGCCATTAACGGGTGAATCCCCTGTTTGACAATTTTATTCGCCGACCATTTGACGTAGTTCTTCTGGTGAAAGCCAGCAAGTATTGGTGCCGCTGGAGTAAACGAAGCCTTCTTCAAGAGGAAGTCCGCCGTTAACTTTTTCCCTGCTCCACCAGGGGAATTCCGGCATGATAATGAAATGGTCGTTGAACTCCAGGGTGTGCCTGGCGTCGTCCTCTGTGATCATTACTTCATGTATTTTTTCACCCGGCCGTATGCCGGTGAACTCCTGTTGGCAATCGCGCGCTATGGCTTCAGCCAGGTCAGTGATACGCATGCTGGGTAGTTTTGGTACGAAGATCTCCCCGCCGTGCATCCGGCCAAGTGAAGCGATCACGAAATTCACTCCTTGATCTAGCGTTATCCAGAAGCGAGTCATGCGCGGGTCGGTTATGGGCAGCCTGCCGGTGTGGCGGATGGACTTGAAGAAGGGGATGACGCTCCCCCGGCTGCCCACCACGTTGCCGTAACGCACCACGGCGAATTTTGTGTTCTTGCCTGCGGCATACGAATTGCCGGAAACGAAAAGCTTATCTGAGCAGAGCTTGGTGGCACCGTAGAGGTTGACCGGGTTGGCCGCTTTATCGGTGCTGAGGGCAATTACCCGCCACACGCCACAATCGATGGCGGCGTCAATGATGTTTTGGGCGCCCAATACATTTGTCTTGATTGCCTCAAAGGGATTGTACTCAGCAACAGGAATTTGTTTTAAAGCGGCTGCGTGTACCACTATATCAACACCGTCAAAGGCGCGGTAGAGGCGGTCCTTGTCCCGTACGTCGCCGATAAAAAAACGCAGGTCGGGGTGATTGTTAAATTGATGGGCCATCTCAAATTGCTTTAATTCATCCCTGCTGAACACTATAATTTTTTGGGGATTATGCTCGCGCAAGGCAATTTCTACAAATTTCTTGCCAAATGAGCCGGTGCCGCCGGTTATGAGGATAGTCTTACTGTCGATTACACTCATATCATACCTCTTGTTTGTGTTGTTTAGTTTTCATATTAAAAATATTCAACACAAAATGACAATTTCCTTGCGAATTATGTCCACGAATGGATATTTTTTCATATGACTTATTGCTCAGTATAAAACGCTTTACTAACAATAGTTCGGTTTGAATATCTATGACCTTAATTGACAATTTGGGATAAGTCCTAAGAAAAATAGTACCTTGGTCCTATTTGCTACAAAATAGATGAGGGATAAAATTAGGTAAATTTACCTAAAAGAAGCGAACAATGTTGAAAAAGGAAATATGTTGGGGTTATTAACAGGTAGCATGTGCCTGGTCTTAGTAATGGCATATTTTGTCGCAGGGATAGCGGGAAAAAGAAGGCTAGGTGTTTAGGTCTTTTATTGTTTGATTATTAAATTTTTATTCATGTATAATTTTTAGCATTAAGTGGTTTTTTATAGAATTTTGTGTAAAAAAATTTAAAATAATTGGTATTATTTTGTCCTTTTTAGAAGGATAAACTGCGTATTCCGGTTTATCCGGACAGCGAATCCGGGAACATCCGGACACCGTTCCGGAAACATCCGGACAGTGATTCCGGAGGCATCCGGACACCGCTTGTCGGTTGTTTGATTTTACAGTAATGCAT
>NZ_JAKOAV010000025.1 GCF_029478095.1 Pelotomaculum isophthalicicum JI
AAATATTGTTGTTGCAACCACATAAGGTATTAATATTTTAAGTAAGCGAGCACTTAAAAAACTCCAAGTTAATCTCTCCTGACGATTATATGAAATATAAATATTTACTCCACCCATCAAAACAAACAATGGTACATTAAATAAGGTTTGTACTGAAATAATAATATCAGTAAAGACAAATTTCCATAAATGGCATACGACTACAGCAATTATGGCCAACCCTTTCGCAAAATCAATCCAATATAGTCTTTTTTCAAAGTCCATCTATTTATCCCCCAAACATTATTAAATTTAAGAATGCTATAGTAAGTTTACTCTAATGCTCTATATAAGGTTACAGTTTTCATATAGGCATTACATCCTTATTTCCAATTATGTTTAATATTAACACCATTATAAATCTATAATTAATTTAACGTAAGGTTATTTTATCTACTTATAATGGGTTGCTATTGACGCTAGGGGATGTATTTGATACCATATCAAAAAAAGATAAGGGGAGTCCAGAGAATGATAGAGAGGGTAAATTTATACGTCGATAAAGATGATTGGAAAGTCTTGGGGGAAATATCCCGGCTGTTGGACAAAAATCGTAGTGAAGTAGTACGTGACGTTATTTCTTTGTTTCTAGCAAATTTAAAAGCATCATTCGGAGATGAACTAAAAATAACAAGGGAAAATCTGTCCGGGTTCTACCAAGCAATGTTGGCAGTAGGGAAAAAGGATATTGTTAAAGAAAATACATCCGAAGAAATAAAACTTACGGAGCAGTACCAAACTACAAAGAATAAGAACAAGAAGAAGAAAAATAAACGCAAATAACGTATAAAACAGTCTCAAACACAGTTAGCTTCCATTTTAACTAAGTGAACCATTTTCACTATAATAATCTCAATCAATATGTTCCGAAACTAATTAAAGGTAGGTCAGACCCGGAGCAGGAGGGCACGGTTTCAAGTAGTTAGACCGGCTGATTAGTCAAAGTCGGTAGGACAGGGCGGCCTCCGGACATGATCCGGTCTGAGTGACCTGCTGCGGAGCCCGACCGGCTAGAAAGCAGAAGCGTTTCTCTTACAGCCATGTTCGGAGGTGTTAAACATAAGGAAAACCTGTTAGAAACAAGCTTCCTTCGAGATTATTCATAGTCGTTGTCATTATAGCCATAAGCCGGAGTTCCTTAGTGTACAGGAAATCCGGCTTGTTGCTTCATTGTATTGCTTAGCGTACGAAGTATTGCTTAGCGTACTAAGTATTGCTTAGCGTACGAAATCCGCGTTTTGGCGGCGGTACCCCTAAATATATTATTCGCGAGTACAGTAAAGAATTAATAAAATTATAAAAAATGGATGAACAAAGAAAATAGAAGCACTGTCCATAGCACTCAAAAACACGTATTACACACCTTTTCCATTAATGGAATATTATATCATACACCGATTTCAGATAGGGAGAGATGTGTGCATGTCCCACAAAAAGGAACCTGAACTAACTGGACGTATCGTTTTACCAAATGACCCGCAATACGACGCAGCGCGCCAGGAGTTCAACACCTTTTTCAACAGGTTCCCGCTGGTCATCGTCTTTGCCCAGGAGACGCAGGACGTAGTCAACGCCGTGCGCTGGGCGCGTTTTTATGACGTGCCGATCCGCATGCGCTCCGGCCGTCACAACTACGAGGGCTTATCGGTCGTCGACGCCGGTATCGTGATCGACATCAGCGAAATGAAGCGGGTGGAGGTGGATCGTAAGCGAGGCACCGCCACAGTGCAGACAGGCATACGGGACTTCGCGTTTTACGAGGCTCTTGGATCCGAAGAGTTGGTAGTACCGGTCGGTCTCTGCCCCACCCCGGGCATCGCCGGACTCACCCTGGGCGGTGGCGCAAGCATGCTAGTTCGGCTGTATGGTCTAACTATCGACAGTCTGCTTGAGCTGGAGATGGTCGACGCCAAGGGCCACTTGCTCCACGCCAATGCCGACCACCACTCCGATCTGTTCTGGGCCTCACGCGGGGGTGGCGGCGGCAACTTCGGCATCTGCACCGTCTTTCGTTTCCGCACGCACCGCATTGAGACTGTCGCTTACGTCGAAATCGGCTGGGATCTGCGGGACCTGGAGCCGGTGCTGCAAACCTGGCAGGACTATACCACCCCCGGTGCCGACGAGCGGCTCACCCCCGTCCTCACGGTAGCTTCGGGACTGCAGCCGATGTTTCCAGCCCACCAACCTCAGGAGACTTTCCCGCTGTTGATGCAAGGGGTCTTCCTGGGTCCCGCTGAAGAACTGCGCCACCTGCTGCGGCCTTTGCTCCGGGCGGGCACGCCACAGAAGGTGACCATTGAAGAGATACCCTGGCTCGAATCAGTTGCCCGGGTAGCTGCCACCCAGCCGGGTTCTCCTCTGCCTTTCAAAAGCGTGGTCCCCTTCATCCATGAACGGCTGCCCGGCACCGCCATCGCCGTGATCCGGCGCTTCATCGAAGCTCCACCCACCTCTATGGCCGGTGTCTTTTTCCACGGCCTGGGTGGGGCGGTGGCCAGAGTGCCGAGTCAGGCTACGGCCTACTTCTACCGCCAGGCCCGGTTTAATATGTCCATCCTTGCTTCCTGGAACGTGCCGGAAGGGGCGGCCCTTGGCATCCACTGGGTGGAGGACTTCCGCCGGGCGATGCTCCCCTTTACCCGGGGTGACTACGTCAATGGACCGGACCTATCGATCAAGGACTGGCCCAAGGCCTACTATGGTAGTAACTTTAAACGGCTAACCGAGGTTAAGGCCAAATACGACCCGGAGAACGTCTTCAATTTTCCACAGAGCATCCCTCCCGCCTGCAAAGATGCGTAAACAGGCGATATGCGAAACACACAAACCTAGGCAACGACGCTAATAATGAAGCAAAATACACTACCACGCAAAGTGTAGTGTATTTTTACGCCTGGAATAATGAACCCAGCACTTTGCCATGTTGAGCGTGGAATACTGGTTGTTAGACGTTGGCGTTAGTGATGCCTCCTGCTATTGTTTCAACTCTTTGGACATTGCTACAATTAAAAAATTTAACATATATGTCATATATAAAAATATATTATAAAATATCAGCTTTCCACAAGCTTCTAGCCTGTGAGATCACTCTTCTTAGAGAATGCAGAAATTTGTATTTTGGCAATGATTCCACTAGCTCAGATGGAAATTAATTTTGGATTATCTCGGGGATATAACGATAGAACCAGCTATAGAAAAACAATAATAATCAAAAAAAGGAGGCATAAAAAATTTGAGTAAAAACAAGCAAACTATGACTCTAGGGGAGGAGGTAAAGGAAAAAATCAAAGCGGTCGTACAAGACACAGACTTTAGGAAAGCACTAGTGAACAATCCAAAAGAAGCTCTTGCCCAAATAGGTATTCAATTCCCTGAGGAAGTCGACATTAAAGTCGTTGAATCGGCAAAATCAGAAAGTAAAGTAACATACCTGGTATTGCCAGTTAATCCTGACGAGTTAACCAATGAACCCAGGATTTCAAAGCACGATTGCCGTGGCCCCTCCCTTCCGCTCGTTGTTTGTCTTTATTGTCCCTTTCATTAAGAACCATACATACTAGTCTGGTCGAATTATTGCCTTAGTTTCGCTATCATGTTAGCTAGAATGAAAATACGGGCAATCTCGGTAACTTTGGGCTCATCCATTACCTGACACACTGTTCTGGCCACTCCGGTGAGTAATTACTCCATAGAGACATGCCCGGAGGGGAGGCTTTCTTCTCCGGGTCTCCTTTTGTCCATAGTTGACGAGCAGTTTAAGGAGTTGAAATAAATGATACCGTCCAGGTACAACTTTATCTGGCCCACTGATGACTCTGAGAAGGTAATGATCTTTAATAGTCTTACAACTTCTTTGGCCGAGGTAGAGAAGACCTATATAGACTTACTGAACGTTCAGCAATTTGATTATGATGCCCTGCCTAAAGATAAAAAGCAGTTTATCGACGAGTTAATGCTGGGAGGATTCGTCTTAGAACACGCAGCCGATGAACTAAAAATACTAAAGTTTGCATATAACAGCAATAAATACGACAGGATTGGGCTGGGATTTACCATCGCTCCCACCCTAAGGTGCAACTTTGATTGCACCTATTGCTATGAACAGTCTGGAATAAGCCAGGACAAGCGAAACGGGCAAAATGCTTTCATGCCTGAAAATGTACAGCAAAAGTTGCTGAAGCTTATTGAAAAGGCTGCTAAGACAGTAAGGTTCGTATCCGTCACCTGGTACGGTGGAGAGCCGCTTTTGGGCAAAGATATTATCTTCGATTTATCTCAAAAAATACTCGCTATTACTAAGGAGAACAAGATAGGCTATTTTGCCGATATGGTTACCAACGGTTACCTGCTGACCGGCGATCAGGATATAGTGCAAAAGCTGAAAGGCAGTCGAATTGGGACTTTTCAAATTACTCTTGACGGGCCGCCTGATGTACATAACAACCGCAGGATGCTTAAAGGCAATAGCGGCCCAACATTCGACCGAATCCTGGAAGGCATCCATCTCTTGACTGCCAATGATTTAAAAGTTAACCTTCGCATCAATGTAGACCGTTACAACTCGGACGAGGCGTTAAAACTTTTAGATATACTGGAGGACAACAATCTTAAAGACATCTCCATCAACTTAGGCCATGTTAGCGCAATCACAGCAGGATGCAAGTCTATTTACGAAATCTTAAGGCAAAGAGGCTTCAAAACAGGCCAGACGCCCTATTACCCCCGTATTGCCCTTGCCTGTGGCGCTGTACGGATGAACACCTTTGTGCTCGATCCGGACGGCGACATGTACAAGTGCTGGTCAGAAATCGGCGATAAGCCCGCCCGCATCGGTAATATTGTAGACTTCCAGCAACTAGCCAAAGATGAACGCATGCACGAAATACGCTGGTTGACCTGGGAGTCTTTCGAGTATGCCGACTGCGTGAAATGCAAGATGCTGCCCATTTGCATGGGAGGCTGTGGCTATCGGGCCATGTTCGTCAACAAAGACAGGCCCGATTGTGTGGAATGGAAATACAGCCTGGAACATTACGTCAGGGCGCGCTACCGCAGAGAGATAGAAAATAATAATAAAATTTAAAAAAATGAAAGGTAGGTGAACAGCCCTTAGCTGTTTAAAAATAATATCCTCATGGAAAAGAGCAGGGCAAAGAAAGTCCCATTAAACGCATAGGGCGCAATAAAGACCCATTAAAGCTTGAAAAAGTGAGGGAATGGATAACTTATTCATTCGTTTTTGTCAAGCAGTGTATGGGTTTTTTATTATGTCCTTTTCTAATGCCCGTATATATGATTTGGATGGGGACTTTGAAGCAAAGTTTTTTGATGCAGGTTGGTCAACCAGCGAGCTAAAAGAAAAAACTAAGATTACGGAAAGAAGAAGAAAATTATCAGCAAAAGGTGAATCACCTGATTATGAAAAGAACAGTCAAAAAAATGTTACTAAAGCAAGGGGAAATGTCAGGCGCAGAATAAAGAAATATAAGCTGATTCGCAAGTGGGAATTAACTTTTGCTGATAATATCCAGGAAGTCAAAGAAGCCGATTATTACTTTCGTAACTTTATGAAACGAATAAACAGGAGATTTCCGGGGTTCAAATATGTTGCCACCAGAGAATTCCAAGATAAAAACGGTAGGGGAGCCGTTCATTATCATATTGCCGTAAATATGTTCATCCCTAAAAAAGAACTGGACGAAATATGGGGGCAGGGTTTTACCTGGGTGAGAGCCTATATAAAAGACGAAAAAGCAGGCCGGAAAAACATTTATAACTATCTTACCAAGTACCTTACAAAATACAGCAACGACGAAAGATTAAAAGGGTATCACCTGTATCTGTGTTCCCAAGGATTGAATGTCCTTTTTACCGATATGCACAATTTGAAAGCGCGGAAGCCTTTTTACAATACCTTTTTCAGAATTACAAAAACGCAGGGGAAAAATTCATTAAATATTATGAGGATACTGGCTTAACCATTGTAATCTGAATGCGGGCGGCTCTGAAGGTAACACTACCGTTCCTAGGAAGCACCAACGGGAGCTACAATCCTTTTTCGGGCACTCCTCTTTAAACAAACTGCTGCCAGCCACCGTCAGGCACAATGATTAGCGACGCCGCGCCGGATGCGGCGAAGTAACCTATGCAAGAGAGTTTGCGGGTTGGCGCTAGTTATGTAAACTTACCACTTTCACCGCACAGGCCGCCCAGGGTCCCGGCATAAGGGGTTCTCAGGGGTCCCTGTGCCGGGTATGGACGGCCTGCCGGTGAAAAGGTAAAGTATATCATAACACCGCCAGGTCCAAAACTATCACCGAAGGAAACACCACCGGACCGGGTAGCAAGCTGACGCCGTAGTGTTTTTCTTTTATGCAGAAGTCCCTTAAATATTATGTAATACCCGCTGCGGTACAATAACACCTAAGAAACCAGTACGGGCGACGATAAAATTTTACTCAAATGTAACGTATTTTACTCAATGTATCTAATCGGCACCCAAGGTAACGCACCGCCCAGCGTGAAGGCACAAGGCCGTAGCCTACCTCTCAGCGAAAGGGCGGGTTTACATAATATCTATTATCGGAACATAGATACTTGGTGCCGTTGGTAAGGTAATATGGTTATACTGGTTATGATATAAAAAAATAATTCCTGAAGTCCTCTAAAACTTCAAGAATTATATTTAGTATTCCGGTGTTAATTTCTGGTCGGGATGACACGACTTGAACGTGCGACCTCACGGTCCCGAACCGTGCGCTCTACCAAACTGAGCTACATCCCGTCAACAAACTATATTATGCAATAAGTTATAAACGTTGTCAAGCTGGATTTCGTTCAATCTATGATAACCCAATCCTACTATTAACTCGCTTTGTGGCAATATTTGCTTGTTTAATTGTGTCATCCTCATCAATAGTAGTTAGGTTACCTTTTTCATAAACCACCCGCCCATTCACCATGGTAAGGGTTACATCACTACTTCTTGCCTGGTAAACTAACTGAGAATAAATATCAACATTATCACTAGGACTGCAATGAATCTTGTTAAGATCAATCATAGTTAAATCAGCTTTTTTGCCTACTTCCAATGAACCTATTTCCTTTTCCAGTCCCATGGTTTTGGCTCCTCCCAAAGTTGCTAGTTCAAATGTTTGCTTTGCGGACATGGCTGTAGGTCCATATAATGGCTTCTGTATCAATGCGGCAATACGCATTTCAGTGAACATGTCAAGATTATTGTTACAAGGGGCACCGTCAGAGCCCAAAGAAACATGAATATTTTTAGATAACATTTCCGGAATTCTGGCAATGCCAGAGCCAAGCTTTAGGTTGCTGACAGGACAATGAACTACCCTCACTCCACGTTGGCGCAATATCTCCATTTCTTTATCGTCCAACCAGATACAGTGAGCCATAATTAAATTTTTACCGGTTATTCCCAGATGATCGTAGTAAACAATATTTCGCATCTTTCTTTCCTGCTGTATAAGAGTTATTTCTGTTGTATTCTCTGAAGCATGAGTATGGATTTTGACATTATATTTTTGAGCCAAATCCCTTACTTGTATTAATAATTCTTCGCTACATGAAATAGCGAAGCGGGGCGCAAACGCATAATGCAAGCGGCCATTATCACTACCATGCCATTTTTCTAACAGATCCACACTTTTCTGAAGAGACTCCCCTGTACTTTCAATTAAACTATCCGGTACTATATCGCTACTATCCATCATACATTTGCCGCTTATTGCCCTGATTCCAGACGTAATAATTGCTTGAAAATTTGATTCAGTGTAATTCACCGTTCCCATGTCAATAATTGCAGTGGTTCCATTTCGGAACAATTCCCCAATTCCTAATAATGCTGAATAATATAAAGAATCATGGTCGTGGGCTCCTTCCAAAGGCCATATACGTTTTTTTAACCAGTCTAATAACTCAAGGTCATCAGCCTGGCCCCTGAATAGAGTTTGACATAGATGAACATGCGATTGTATGAATCCTGGGATTACTATCTGTCCCCTTGATTCAATAACTTTTGATGTATTTAGATCAAATATTTGCACAATACGCTGGATATCTTTTTCAATGGCTTTAATTGTATCATCTTCAACTAATATATTACCTCGAAAAATATCCCTGTTTGGGTTCATTGTTACTATCAAAGCATCCTTTATTAGGATAGATGACATATTTTATCCTCGCTTATCGATTGTAAATCAAAATGCAGGTATCATTTCTAACTTTAATAAATCTTTTTTTAATTCTAGTCCATCGCTAAAACCGCCCAAGGAACCATCAGAGGCGAGAACACGGTGACACGGGATAACTAAGGGTGTGCGGTTTGAACGCATAACTCCTCCCACAGCCCGGGCTGCCTTAGGAAAACCAGCTTTTATGGCAACTTGTTTATAAGAACTGACCTTACCATACTTTATTTGCTGTACTACCGATAGAACGCGTTGTTGAAAAGGGGTATAACCAGCCCAGTCTATCTTAGCTGTAAAACTGACAACTTCACCTCTAAAGTATCTTTCAATATCTTGGATAAGTTTCTTTTCATCACTTCTTAACTGTTCAAATATATGCATTGTCAAAGATTCAGCCTGCAATCTAACCGCCAATTTCTCCAAAGCTTTTTCATAACTTTTCTGAGGCAAGACTAATCCCCTTAACCCTTCAATGGACCATCCGGCAGCCAGCCAACCATGTTTGGTATGAATGGTGACAATCTTCATAAATCTACACTACCTGTCCGATAAATGTCATTAGATCTCAATGCTCATATTAGATTAAAAAGAAATGCATGACATTATATTTAAGAATTCTTTTTTATTATAGTAATATTCTCCGTAGAGCGTGATTAACCTCCTGGAGATATACTTGATATGGAAATATAAACCACTTAAAAATATGCGCTGTGGCAATTTATTAATATCTTTAATTTTACATATTATGTTATTAGGCATTCTGCCTAATAAGGTCAGAAAATATTTATTATCCACAGAAATATTAACAATACATAAGGATTCTGTTGATAAATAGTTCATTTATCCTAGAGATAGGTCATTTGTCCTGGCCGCAATCAGGACCGTGAAAGATAGAATATGGCTTTCGCCATAATTTGTTTCAAATGCTTTTGTGCATAGTGATTAATAAAATGGGGACAATTTATACCATGGAGATCAGAGATAACATCAAAATTTATTTGGGGTATGGAAATTTTGTACGTATAGATTAAGACAACCGCAGAATTATGCTCCCGATAAATACTATAACGGCGATGGCCAAATAAAGGAAAACGATAATCATATTAAAGAGAAATCAATACAAAAGGACAATAAAAGTAATAAAAACTGAAGCTCCTCAAAAGTTCTGATAACCAATGAGAAACTTCAGTTTTGATATTTTTTTATATAGGTTTTACAGGCTCTTATAATCAGGGCTTATCGGCAATTCTATTACATCATGCCGCCCATGCCACCCATGCCGCCCATGCCACCCATAGCTGCCGCTGCCGCCATGGCGTTATCCTTATCAACTTTTTCAGCGACCAGAGTCTCGGTAGTTAAAATCATGGCCGCGATGCTCGCTGCGTTTTGCAGAGCCGACCGGGTTACTTTAGCAGGGTCAACAATACCTGAGTCGATCATATTAACAAACTCGCCAACCAGGGCATTAAAGCCTACACCTGGTTCAGAGTTCTTTACTTTTTCGACAATGACAGAGCCTTCGAGACCGGCGTTGTTAGAGATTTGACGGAGAGGCTCTTCCAGTGACCTGCGGACGATATCTATTCCTGTCTTCTCGTCAAGGTTATCGGATGTAAGGCTTTCCATACCTTTAACTGCATTAATAAATACTACACCACCGCCGGGCACAATTCCTTCCTCGACTGCCGCTCTGGTTGCGTTTAATGCGTCGTCGATACGGAGCTTTTTCTCTTTCATCTCGGTTTCGGTAGCCGCGCCGACCTGGATTACCGCTACACCGCCAGCTAGTTTGGCCAAACGCTCCTGCAGCTTTTCTCTATCGAAATCAGAAGTGGTATCTTCTATCTGGTTTTTAATTTGGGCAACCCGTTTGGTAATATTATCAGTATCGCCTGCCCCACCAACGATAATTGTTTCTTCTTTCTTGACGCGGACTTTGCTAGCCCGTCCAAGTTGTTCAATCGTAACGCTATCAAGCTTCAAGCCAAGATCTTCTGTAATCACACTACCACCGGTGAGGATAGCAATATCCTCCAACATTGCCTTGCGCCTGTCACCAAAACCAGGAGCTTTCACCGCAACACACTGGAAGGTGCCGCGCAGTTTGTTCAGCACCAGGGTGGCTAACGCTTCCCCTTCCACATCCTCAGCAATAACTAAGAGCGGTTTGCCGGTTTGTACGATTTTTTCCAGAACCGGCAGGAGATCCCCAATAGCCGAGATTTTTTTGTCAGTGATCAGTATGTAGGGATCATTTAAATTAGCTTCCATCTTGTCTGTATCAGTAACCATATACGCGGAAGTATAACCCCTGTCAAAGTTCATGCCTTCCACAACTTCCAGGTTGGTTGTAGTCCCTTTTGATTCTTCAACGGTAATAACACCGTCTTTGCCAACTTTTTCCATGGCGTCGGCAATCAAGCTGCCGATTACTTCATCGTTGGCTGAGATTGTGGCAACTTGGGTGATTGCTGATTTGCTTTCAATTGGCTTTGCCTGTTCTTTAATTACTTCTATCGCTTTTTCAACAGCTTTTTCAATACCGCGTTTAATAATCATCGGGTTAGCGCCGGCAGCCACGTTCTTTAAGCCTTCCCGTACGATGGCTTGAGCCAGCACGCAAGCGGTTGTAGTACCGTCACCAGCGACGTCGTTAGTCTTGGTGGCAACTTCCTTTACCAATTGAGCGCCCATATTTTCAAATGGATCAGCCAGCTCTATCTCTCTGGCAATAGTAACTCCGTCGTTTGTAATCATCGGAGAACCAAATTTTTTCTCCAATACGACGTTCCGTCCTTTGGGACCTAAAGTAACCTTGACGGCTTCAGCCAGGGCGTTAACACCCTTTTCCAGAGCGCGCCTGGCATCTTCCCGGAAAATAATCTCTTTGCCTGCCATTTTTTCGAACCTCCTTTTAATATCCTATTTCTCGATTACGCCGAGAATATCGGCTTCACGCATAATCAAGTATTCCACATCATCAATTTTAACTTCGTTTCCGGCGTATTTGGAGAAAAGGATTTTATCTCCCGGTTTTAAATCAATAGGCACACGCTGGCCGGTTTCCAACAATCTGCCGTTGCCAACTGCCACAACTTCGCCCTCCTGTGGCTTTTCTTTGGCGGTATCAGGTAAAACAATACCACTTTTGGTTTTTTCTTCACTCGGCATCGGTTTTACAACGATCCGGTCGCCTAAAGGTCTAATCACATAAACCCCTCCTTACTGGTTAGTCTGTTTATTGTTAGCACTCATTGTTAACGAGTGCTAATATCAACGTAAATATAATATAAAATAAGAAAATCAAAAGCAAATAACACCATCGCATAATTTCATTCAAAATATATAAAATAAAGAAATTAGCAGGATCTGCCTTTAATTATCTCCCTCTAATTTAATTTTACCTTGGTTCCTGGTCTTTCTTCAGGCCACCTAGAAATATTTTCCCACTTTATAATGTTTTTATACATGTTTATCAATAAATTCCTATTAATTTTGCTCACTATTATTTTCGCCACAATCACTGGCCCTGCCGGATAAAATTTCAAGTCCATGCGGCAAAACGGGCATGATTACCCCCAGGCACTCCCGGACAGCTTTAACGCTGCCAGGAAGGTTGATAATCAAGGTGCTCCGGCGCACTCCCGCTACAGCCCTGGTAAGCATAGCCCTGTTGGTCTTTTTTAAGCTTTCCATTCTCATGGCTTCGGCCAGTCCAGGCACTTCACGCTCTATAACCGCCAAGGTAGCTTCCGGCGTGCTGTCACGAGGGCTCAAACCTGTCCCGCCAGTGGTTAAAATTAAATCTACTTTTTCCATATCAGACAAGCTAATCATCAATTCTTGAAGTATCTCAGGCTCATCAGGAACCACGTGGGAACTTACAACCTCGCCCAGGCCTCCAATCATTTCGCAAATTGCCGGGCCGCTCTCATCCTTGCGTTCTCCGCGCGAGCCTTTGTCGCTTACGGTAATGACAGCTATTTTATACAGGTTCTTTCACCTCTTATGCAATTCAGTTTACATTACTCTTCGGTATTCAGGGTTTAGTAGCCGGAATTCATCATACTGCGAGACGATAAAACATGTTATCATTTTTACACCGGACTCCTGAACAGTTACTGGTTTTCTTTAATAGGCTCCCGCTCAAAAACACCGCTTTTACCACCGCTTTTATGAATCAACCTGATTGCGCCAATTGTCATCGCACGGTCAACCGCTTTGCACATATCGTAGATTGTTAAAGCGGCGACTGATACAGCTGTAAGCGCTTCCATCTCCACGCCGGTTTGACCGGTGATTCGCACACTGGCTTCTATTTCTATCTTATTATTATCCTGGTCGGGACGGAATTGGACGTCAATTCCAGTAAGATTCAACGGGTGACATAGAGGAATCAGGCTTGATGTCTGCTTGGCAGCCATAATTCCTGCTACTCTGGCAACGCCAAAAACCTCTCCCTTGGTCACTTTACCAGAGATGATCATGTCTAGCGTCTCTGGACGCATGACTATCTCACCACGGGCCACTGCCAGCCTGCGAGTAATTTCCTTGCCGCCGACTTCAACCATCCTTGCTTGTCCTTGATCATCTAAGTGAGTAAAATTATTCAATAAAACGCCCCCATCAGATATACATACCTGTCATACTAACAGCAAATTTTCTCTTGCTTTATTGCTGTGCCACATCACTTTGCCACAATCACGCAGGTCATATCCTCCCAATTTTACAACTTCCTCTTTAAATTCAGTCAGAGAAATCACTTCCAGTAGCCTCTGTATATATGGTGTTTCCATGAATTCAACGGGTATACATAAATCATAGCGTTCTTCGGCAATGCCAATGAACTCCAGTCCAAGGGCTTGTGCCGCGGCGCGTATACCCAACCCCGCATCAGCCGCTCCTGCTTTCACAGCCGCTGCCACGGCCATATGAGTGTATTCCTCATGCTCGTACCCATGTATGTTATCATCGTTAATTCCAAGTTCTGACAAGTGGTAGTCAAGTAAGATCCTGGTGCCGGATCCACGCTGGCGGTTGACGAAGCTAATCCCATTGCCGGCCAGGTCCTCCAGCGTCCGGATATTTTTCGGATTCCCTGCGGCTAATATCAGCCCTTGCTCGCGGTATACCAGGTTCACCAGCACAACGTCACGGCCGGGCAGCAACTTTTTCACATATGTAGTATTATAATCCCCTGTCTCCTCGTCCAGTAAATGTATCCCGGCACAGTGCGATTCACCACGTTTTATTGCTGATAATCCTCCCAGGCTGCCGACGTGGGCGGAAGACAGTGATGAAGACGGGTACTTTAAACGGAGGAAATTTGCCAGAACATCCAGTGTGATATCATGACTGCCGATAATCACAGTAGTATCCTTTATTTCTTCAAGAGGCCTGAACAGCTCCACTAATGCGATATCTCCACCGTTATATCCCTCCGACAACCGCGGCACCCGGATCATCCCGTCCGCCCTGACCAGGGACATCAGGATGCCGGCGCCACGGGATACGGGTGTGGCGATGATCTTATCACTCACCTGCCCCAGCTTAACCCTTACAAATTCTTCAACACCCATCGGTGAAACCAATTTCCTTGATACGGTGGCCTCGACCTTTTTTATGTCAGGTGGATGCAAACCAAGTTTCCGGTAGACAAGCGGTTTAACAAATAGTTCCATAACCAAATAAGCGGAAACAGGGTAGCCTGGCACTCCGATCACCGGCTTGCCTTTTATTTCACCCAGAATTACCGGCTTACCCGGCTTTGTGGCTATGCCGTGCACCAGCACTTTGCCCAGCGACTGGATTACATCGGCGGTATAGTCTTCACTGCCCGCGGAAGATCCTGCATTTACTATAACGATATCGGCTTCATCAACCGCAGATGATATTACTGTTTTCAGACTATCAAAATCGTCAGCCGTTATATCCCTGCGTAACGCGACAGCGCCCCACTGTTTTGCCATTGCGCCAAATATCCGTGAATTAAACTCGACAATGTCCCCCGGAAGCAACTCAGAACCGGGCTGCACCAGTTCAGTGCCGGTGGGCAAGAGGGCAACTCTTGGGCATGGGTGAACATATATATCATTCACTCCACCGGCCAAAAAGGCGCCGATGTCGACAGGCCGCACCTGGTGGTTGGCAGGTACAATCATTTCTGTGGCGATAATGTCCTCCCCTACCGCGCGGACATGCTGCCAGGGCGTCGCGGGATGGATAATCTCAATCAAGTCTGGTTGAACGTAATGAATATCTTCTATCATTATCACAGCGTCAAACCCGGCAGGCACCGGATCTCCCGTGTCAACCAAAACAGTTTCTTCGCCTACTTTCAACTGTACGGGCGTGCTTTCCGACGCTCCATATGTACTCGTAGAATGCACAACAAAACCGTCCATAGCCGAAGCGTGATAATGCGGGGAAGAGTTCCTGGCATACACGGGTAATGCCGTCACCCTGTTTAATGCCTCTTCTGCCGGTATCAACTCCGGCGGCCCTGGATTCAACGTTCCAATTTCTTGTAGATGCGCGAAATAACGCTCTATAGCCCTCTCCAAAGGCAGGTCATCAAGATAAACCTTCCGCTTCAGATGATCAACTCCTTTACATAGTAAGGAATGAAATAATAATCCAACTTTAAAAGGGCTTTACTCTAACAATCTCCCCCGCTTCCACACCTTCTTTTCCGGCAGGAATATATGCCAGTCCGTCTGCTTTAACCATAGTGGCAATCAGCCCGGACTTACCAAGCACAGGGTCGGCGCAAAGCCTGCCTTCCCGTAAAAAAAGCCTTACGCGAATAAAATCCTCACGTCCAGCCGCGGAATGGAGATTGCGGACAATCTCCGCTTGTAACGGGTAATCCATATATATATCTTTTTCCAAGACTGAATACTCACCGGAACGAATCAGCGGCGCAACCAGGAGGTCAAAGACCACCATGGCTGAAGCGGGGTGGCCGGGCAGTCCAAATACAGGCTTGTCGCCTACCATGGCTCCTATAGTAGGTTTCCCCGGCTTGATGGAAATACCATGAAAGAGCACACCCGGCTCACCCATCGAATCAATTACTTCCGAAGCAACGTCACGCGCGCCAACAGAGCTTCCCCCGGAAAGCAGCACCATGTCGTTATCGGCGATTACTTTTTCCAGGACATTTCTTAATTCTTCATGATTGTCCCTCACAATACCATGGTATTGTGGTACCCCGCCGCACGCGGCTACTGCTCCAAACAAAGTGTACGAGTTGATGTCACGGACTTGTCCAGGGGCTGGAGATTCAAACGGTGCAACCAGTTCATCACCGGTGGAAATAATTCCGACTCTGATGGGAAGGATAATGTCAACCTCCGTAACACCGATAGATGACAACATGCCCAGATCTTGAGGCCTGATCCGATGATAGGCCGGCAAGGCAATCTCACCGGCGGCAATGTCCTCGCCTTTGCGGACGACGTTTTCCCCCGGTGCTACCGCCTTTGTGATTAAAATCGATTTTTTGTCCAGTTCTTCGGTAAACTCTACCATTACAACAGCGTCAGCACCGGAAGGCAACATACCGCCCGTTGAAATGCGCCATGCCCGCCCGGCGCCAACTTTACCTTGCGGCATATGCCCCATCAGCACTTCGCCGCTGATATCCGCGTATGCCGGTAAACTCTCCGAAGCTCCATATGTATCCTTAGCCCGCACAGCAAATCCATCCATGGTAGAACGGTCAAAGCCGGGAACATCCTCGGCCGCCCGGACATCTACCGCAAGTAGACGGCCGAGACTCTCCAGCAAAGGGACTTTCGTTACGGTTTTTTTAGTCGGCAGGTATCGTGTTAATACAGCTCTTGCTTCTTCCACAGTCAAAGCTTTAAATAATTCTGCCACGTACTCACCTCGTTAAAAGGGTTGCTTCTTTCTTAAAAACATCCCAGTTCACATGCTTTGATTTTTATTTTTAATTTATTGGCAGCCTCTCCAATAAGCCTGGGTGGTACTTTTAACTCCTCCGCCAATCTCCTGGCTTCAGTGCAGCTTATTCGTTTATCTTTCGAAGTTTTTTCAACCGCTTCTAAAATCTCTGAACTAACTTCCACTGCTTACACATCCTTTTTTATAATATTAATTTGGTCACCCACTTTAATTGTGCCGCCGCCAAGGACGCGGATAAAAATACCTTCCCTGGGCATAACACAATCTCCGGCCTGATAATAGATTGCGCAATGGTTATGGCATTCCTTGCCGATCTGGGTTACCTCACCTATTGCCGAATCGCCTATTCTCAGACGGGTACCCAATGGGAGATTAACAAGATCAATACCTTCAGTGGTGAGATTCTCGGCAAAGTCACCAGGCCCCACTTCCAGCCCCAGCGCCCGCATTTTATTGATGCTTTCGATGGCCAGCAGGCTGACCTGGCGATGCCAGTCACCGGCATGCGCGTCACCGTTTAAACCGTGTTCTTCGATTAAAAGCCCCTGGCCGATATTTTTCTTGCGCATACCTTTGTCGGGACTGGCGCATACTGCTTTTATTATTCCCATAATGTCACTAAATCCTCCTATGTGTATTGATGATTATCCGCCAATCTGTGACATCACCCGGTTGTCTTGCCAGCCATCAAGCATGTGGTGCTGATCTGCTTTTAAGCTTACCGCTTTCTTGATTAGAGCGGCTATCTCTTTGATGCCCGCGCCATTGCGCAGCGGAGCCTTTAAGTCTACCTCGCAGCTGTCATACAGGCATGGCCTCAAGCTTCCTGTCGAGGTCAGCCGCAGGCGGTTGCAACTGCTGCAAAAATGTTCGCTCATTGATGTGATGAAGCCGACGGTACCCTGGGCGCCTTTAAGACGGTAGTATTTTGCCGGCCCGCTGCCTGCGGGTATTTTCGCCGGAATCAGTGGCCCCAGCTTATTTTTGATTAATGACATTATTTCTTCCGCGGGCACGAAACGGCCGGTAGCCCAAGCATTGGAGGAACCTATGGGCATAAATTCGATAAAACGTATGTGCAATGGCTTCTTTAAGGTTAGCCTGGCTATGTCCACTACCTCGTCATCATTAAAACCGCGAATTACGACTGTATTCAATTTAACCGGATGAAAACCGGCATCCAGAGCGGCGACGATCCCTTCCCAGGCCCCGGACAATTCGCCAAAACGGGTTAGTTCACGGTAGCGTTCGCTGTCAAGGGTGTCGAAACTGATGTTTACGCGCTTCAACCCGGCATCTTGCAAAACCTGAACATGTGGCGGCAAAAGCAAACCATTTGTAGTCAGGGCTATATCGTCTATCCCTGGTATGTTGGAAATGCGTCTTATCAGGTTTTCCAACCCCTTGCGCACAAGGGGTTCCCCCCCGGTCAGGCGCACCTTTTTCACACCGATAGAAGCGGCTGCCCGCACAACGATCTCGATTTCTTCAAAACGCAGGATTTCTTTATGATCAACAAACTTTACACCTTCCGGCGGCATGCAGTAGACACATCGCAAATTGCACCGGTCAATGACGGAAATCCGCAAATAATTTATCTCTCGCTGGTAGTTGTCCTGCATTACACTATCACCTTCTCGATTATATGTCAAAATCATTTCTTATCAACTAATCAACATAAAAAACTTGCAGGTATTCTACCTTCCCCGCTGCTGGCCTACAGTTAGTACTACAGTTACACCGAAGGCCAGTAAAAGGAGGATAATGCTTAACGCTGTAGCCATTTCGTAGCTCCCTTTGTTGACCGATAAAACTGTTGCTGTTGTAAGGACCATTGTTGAACCCTTCAAGTTGCCGCCTACCATCATGGAAGCGCCCACTTCAGAAATAGCCCCTCCAAAACCCGCGATTATGGCCGCAAGAAGCCCCAATCTAGCCTCTCTTAGCAGCAACAAGAGCAATTGCAGCCGTGACGCCCCAAGAGCAAGAATCTGAAGTTTTATTTTAGGGTTTAAGGATTGAATAGCCGCAATTGTGAATCCGGCAATAATCGGCGCGGCGATAATTACTTGGGCTGTAATCATTGCTGTGGGAGTATAAAGAAGGCCTAACAGACCCAAAGGACCATACCGGCTTAAGGTCAGCCATACCCACAGGCCTACCACAACCGGGGGCAGTCCCATTCCCAAGTTGATTATACTAATCGTCAAACGTCGTCCTGGAAAAGAAACAAGGGCTATAAAAGTACCCAGAGGAATACCGATCATTACACCGATAATTGTGGCCGTTCCGGAGACATGAAGGGTTCGCAGGATTACTTCCAAAACCTCACGGTCCCCGCTCAGCAACAACCGGATTGCTTCTACCAGGCCTTGCCAATAGACACCCAAGACAATCACCTTTACATATAACAGTGCTTAAATAATTATTTTTAATAAAAATCCAATATTATTTTGTTTAAGCAGGTTGTCCAAACAGGTTGCCCTGTATTAGCTTTTTAGATCTAAAATAACTATTTAAACAACTTACATAATGACAAACCTTCTTAAAAACAGTGTTTATTCCGAGCAGGATATTATTTATTATAACAAATTTCATCTTGAACAGGCAATTTCTATAAATTACCATTATAGATCCCTATAATTAGCCTGAAAAAGATATACGCTTCATAACCTTTTTTCCATGCCATATGTTATTTTTTAAATTTATCTTCGTGTGCTACCTTTTCAATCATCCGCGTGATTGTGTTGGCCATCGCGCCGGCGCCAAAACCGTTATCTATGTTAACAACACTAATACCTGATGCACAACTGTTAAGCATGCCTAATAAAGCAGAAAGTCCATTAAAGCTGGCGCCGTAGCCGGTGCTGGTCGGTACGGCAATTACCGGCTGGTCAGCCAGTCCGCCGATTACACTGGGTAGCGCTCCTTCCATACCAGCTACAACAATAATTACATGCGCCCAACGAATCAATTCAAGTTTGTCCAGGAGCCGGTGGAGACCTGCCACCCCGACATCGTAAGCTTTTCTGACATGATTTCCCATTACCTCAGCAGTTACGGCAGCTTCTTCCGCAACCGGCAGATCAGTAGTACCCGCGCTCATGACCAGCACGTTACCAGTTTTATTTGAATCCTCACCCTGACTAACCACTATCGTTCTGGCTAATTCGTTATATATAGCTGCAGGGTATAATTTTTGCACCGACAAGAAAACTTCCATTGAAGCCCTGGTTCCCAGGATGTTTCTGTTTTCCTCGCCAAGTTTTGAAAATATCCAAACAATCTGCTCAATTGTTTTTCCTTGGCAAAAAATCACTTCCGGAAAACCTTTGCGCAGGGTACGATGATGGTCAATCACCGCAAAGCCGAGGTCTTCGAAAGGCAAGTATTTCATTTTTGTTAATGCAACATCTATATCAGTAGCGCCGTTTTTTACATCTTCAAGTAGTTTGCGCAACGTATTTGGTTCGATTAAAATCAACCCCGCATATCATTGAATTGTTGGAAATAGTTTTAATTATTATTCTGCGCAGAGTATTTTTCCAAAACCGCTATAGTTTCTTCAGCATTACGGCCAGCGCTGATGCGGCAAATGTAAGAAGGGTCTTGACCCGGTTCGTTTAAACCGGGAATATTTGTATACAGGTATGTGTAGCCAGCTTCATTAAGCATTTTCACCAGGTCAGCGTTAAAAGCACCATAAGGAAAGGCGAAGTCCTTCGGTTCAGTTACACCGGCCAGTTTTAAGGCAATAGTGTTTAGATTAATATCCTGCCATACCCTAGCCCGGTATTCCGCTTCAGATTCCAGACGAAAATCTTCTACCACCAATCTACGGGTTACTAAATAAGCGCCTGCTTCACTATGCGAACCTATAATCAACCGGTGTCCATCATAGCTGTGACCGCCGATTTGCCATAAGCCTGAGCTTAACAGTTCCTTAGCTTCTTCCACACTCAGGTGCTCACGGCTGTTCTCCGGTCTCGGGTACCGGTCAAACCACTTAGAAACGGCAAATACCACGGCAGGGTAGTTGTAACGCTTTGTAAGCGGGAGAACTACTTTGTAGACATCGCTGTACCCGTCATCGAAGGTTAGCAACACTGCCCGTGGTGGCACTTCAGCCTGTCCTTTTATAAAGGCGTGAAATTGTTCCAGGCTGATCGGGTGATAACCACCATCCATTAACGCTTGAAATGTTTCTTCCAGATCTTTCGGCCGCATAGTATTCGGATTAGCCGGTTCTTCCGCAACCGCGTGGAACACCAACACTGCTACCCGCTGGTCTGTCGTCGTAGACTGATTTGCTTGCGCACTAGCTTCCATAGAAACGCTTGAACCCGGCAAAGCTAAACAAATCAATAAGCAAAAGGTAAATAATCCGGTTCCTTTAATTATTGCCATCAGCGTGTGTTTTTCTAATAATTTAATTATTAACATTATTTTTACTCCTATTCAATTAATATAAAAATACCAGACTCTAAGGCCTGGTATCTAAATAAATATATACAAAACTGCGTAAGCTCGCGTCCGAACACCTCGATGGGCCATAAACCAATTTATAATATTATGCTTAAGAGGAATGATGGAGCCGGTTTTGCATTCAGCCAGGCATTCGCCACAATGTATGCATTTTTCCGGATCGGCTTTTTGATATTCTTCTTTCTCGCTTGATGCTAAATCTCCCCTATTCGTCATGTATATTTAAAAATTTCCAACAATATATTATTTCGCCAAACAAACTAATAAACCTTCTCAGTTTATAAAGTTTATGTAAGTAAACCATTAAAAATCTTATTTAATTATTTCACCCGCGGCATAGTTCTGAGCAACCGTTTTTCGGTAACCAGGTAGTGCACTGGTATATCGTGAGCGGCAGGATATACATATCTCCGTACCTGGAGCTCAAAGGCCAGGGCGATAAAAACCGAATGGGAACTGAGCCGGGCTAAAAAGCGGTCATAGTAACCGCCGCCATAACCTAATCGATTACCATTAACATCAAAAGCAACCCCAGGTACAAATATTATATCAATATCGCCTGGTTCAACCGGCCTCAGGCATTGTGGCTTGGGCTCAAGAATACCCCAGTTGCCAGGTTGGAGGTCGCCGGGATAGTCCACAATTAGTGAAGGTATCAATTTACGTTCTTTCACTTCAGTTACTGGAACTACGACTCGTTTGCCGGCTTTCATAGAATGCGACACCAGGGTTCCGGTTTGCACTTCGTTCCGAAAATCCAGGTATACCATTACAGTAGCAGCCTGTAAGTATTCTTCCATCGTCAATACTTTATTTACAATAAGATTGCTTTTCCCGGTCACTTCAGCACGACTTAAAGCTTTTCTTTCTTGAAGCACCGCTTTTCTTAATATATTTTTAGACACTCCCACACCTCGTCGGGTTTTATTGCAAGATTGTATTGTGGTATTAAATTTGTTAAAATCACTATAATGTTTCAACCACCAGGTTGTACTTTTCTGCCAAATCCATATATGAACAGCCGGTAAGATCTCTACCCAGATGGTCAAATGCCAGCCCCGGCAACATTATCAGATCCGGCCGCCATCCCGAAGCGTCATTTAGGAAACCTTCCAAAGCAATGATGAAATCTTCAATTGTCAGCAAGCCGGCTGCCTTAATCGAACCCCCGAAAAATTTATTGCGAGCTATTAATACCTGGATTTTCGCCGTGCCACGATAAAATTGTCGCAGCGCCATATTGATTACCGGACCGGCAAATTCGGAAGTCATTATAAGCGCTTCAGACGCCCGCCGGCGTCTTATTACCCGGTTAATGTCCTCAATTAGAGCCGGATCTATGTCATAATCCATCACCAGGCCGGAACTTTCAAGCGATTTTTTATTTAACCACACTTTAATCTGTTTATCTCTTCTTTTTATTGTGAGAACCGGTGAAGCAGTTCTGTAGACTTCTCTAAAGGCTTGAACACGGGTTAAAGGATTTACTGTATTAACAGCCACTATCAAATCTCCCGTTTGAATACCAGCCCGACCGGCCGGAGTATCGGCGATTACCCCGGCAATTCGTGGTTCCAGGTCTTGTATAACCGGTGGTTCGCAGATTAAAGGCGTAGATATTTTCTCCCTGAGCCGGGCTATGAATAAATGCAGTTTATTTAAAATAGAAGGCTCAAACCGTAAAGCAGGCGGCGCCAGCTTTGAATAGCCAGGCAGGAATATTCTGATGGTTTGCGCTCCACATTCAGATAAATATTTAATTGTTTTGCAAAGATCCTGCCACCCGACTAGATGAGGCATGGCTACGACACTACCATGAAAAGGAACGCCATGTTTTTTCAATAAAAGGGGGCATTTAATTGAATTTTGAGCATTCACGTCTCCCATTAATAATGCGCGGCCCTTTTCCGAGGCACTGTTCAAAGAGAGGTTAATCACGACCCTGCCCAGTGCTCTCAAACCCTCAACCTTTCTCTCATCCAACAGACTGCCGTTAGTGGTGATCTTTATTGTCGTACCTTTGAATCTGTTACGAACCAGTTGAAGAATTTCTTCTATTTCTGGATGGGTAAATGGCTCTCCTTCTATAACCCTGGTAACTGATTCGCCGATTATAACCGGATATGCCCGATCCATAAATGAAAGTGTTCTTTCAACTTCCACCCTGCTGCGGGGTGCGATGCGGCATACTTTCACACATGATGGGTTTTGGCTATGTGAGCAAAATACGCAACGCATATTACATGACGATGTTAGAGGTAAAATGTTCCCGCTTATTGCTCCGTGCAAGATTAGGCTCTCGACATTGTTTTCATTCATATCTCAAAATGATTTCCCACAGGGTAACCCCTTTATTTACAAGTTATTAACAGACTTATGCACAGTATCCACAGAATTATTAATTAACAAAACTATTTTCTAAGCAAAATTAACACCTTTTAAAATACAAATTAATCATACGTATTTAGTTTATTGCATGATTTTACCTCTAAAGCGACCTTCATACCTTTCTTCACCTAGTTTCAAATCAGGAACAGCGTTTAAAGTCAAGGGGGCGAAAGCGCTTCTAAGGTATTTGTAATAGGCTGCACCAGCAATCATAGCCGCGTTGTCAGTACATAGTACAGGTGGCGGGTAGATCACCCGGTGGTTTGTTTTGGCGGCCTTAATGGATAGGTCTGTTCTCAGGCGTGTATTTGCGGCTACTCCTCCGGCCAGAAGAATGGTTGACACTCCTGCTTTCTTGGCCGCATTCAATGTTTTGTCAATTAATACATCCGTCACCGCCTTTTGAAATCCAGCAGCCAAATCTACTTTATTCACTTCTTTATTGTTTTGATCAGCCCGGTGTATATAGTTAATCACGGCTGATTTCAAACCGCTAAAGCTAAAGTCTAAACTACCTTCTTCTAAATAAGCCTTTGGAAAAGTAATTGCATCGGGATTTCCTCCCTTGGCCAGGCGGTCGATTAACGGTCCCCCCGGATAACTGAGCCCCATAGAGCGCGCTACTTTGTCAAACGCCTCGCCCGCCGCGTCATCTCGTGTTTTTCCTTCAACATGATAACAACCATGTTTCTTTAACAGTACCAAATCAGTATGACCTCCTGATACAACTAAGCAAATCATGGGAAAAGCGATATTGGGTTCAGATAAAAAGTTGGCATAAATATGCCCTTCTATATGATTAATACCAATCAAAGGCAGGTCCAATCCATAAGCGATAGCTTTAGCGGCCGATACTCCCACGAGAAGCGCGCCAACCAGACCCGGCCCATATGTAACCGCTATCGCATCAAGATCTTTAAAGGAAAGCCCGGCTACTGACAACGCTTCGTTGATCACGTGGTTAATCAGTTCCAAGTGTTTACGTGAAGCTTCTTCAGGAACGACTCCGCCAAATTTGCCATGTACATCCACTTGAGATGAGATTATATTCGACAATATTTCTGTACCGTCGACCACTACTGCGGCCGATGTATCATCACAAGATGTCTCTAAAGCAAGGATCACAACACTCAAAAAAACACCTTCTTTACGCTATAACTTGCTTGCTTGAACATAACAATCTTGTATTAACCTTAGCTGCTTGCCGGAAAATCATGCATAATTTTTCTGATCGTCATTATAACATAAAAAAAACGAAATATTTTCTAAAGAAAGAACAAATTCCCCATTAGCGTCCTTTGGGCGTATAACGCACCTCATGTTCGGCCCTAATAAATTCGCCTTAACAAAATGAAAACCGCCTGTTTTAAAGGCGGTATATCTCTTCGATGTCGCATATAATTAAACCCATCCTCTAACAATTTCAGACGCTATCGCTTGCAAACCTTCCCCCCTATAAAAATATTCCTGGTGACCTTTTATCGGATTAAAGGGATTTATTATAAACTCAAGATTACTGTCAAGGCCAGACAGTATTTTCGGTACCATCTGCGGCCAAGCTATATCGATAGTTCCGGCGATGTTGGTGAAGCGACCAACAAGCGGCCTTGAGTCAAGATCAGCGTGTCGGGCCACTCCCTGTTTGAACCAAAAAAGAGGGCTTCCGACCAGCAACAGGTGGTTTACCTTCTGCGCGGCTGTCTGATTTTGCATAAGGGCGCAAAAACTGACAATCGAACCAAGACTATAGCCGATTAAGTGCACCGGTTCCTTACTTTTATCAATCATCTCGTAAAGACGTTTATTAACCTCCTGATGGGTCTTCTCCAAGTATAAATAGGTAAAAATATCTCCGAAGTTATCCACTATTGAGTCTGATAGCTTGCGGATTGCGCCAATCTCTTTAGCGTAAGGTGAGCGAAGTGAACCTAGTTCTTCTTCAGCTCTCTTTTTTAAACCGATTATTTGTATTTGTAAAACACCTTCAGCTTGCCCCTTACCATGTTTAGGGCCGGGAACAAGATCATAATAATAAACTCCGTCAAATTGCTCATCCGTTAATTCAAGACTTTGTTTTGCCAGTTCATTCTGAAGAGGAACCGCCCAATCCTTCCAATAATTTCTATCACTACTAAAGCCCATACCATGGACAAACAATATCATCCCAATGTCCTTACCCCCGTATATAAATTTTATACATTATATTCCGGGGAATGACAGACAGCTACGCTCATTCAAAGTTAAAATAAGCCCGGTTCAATAGTTTTGTCAACCATTATAATGTTATTGTATCTCTGTAACAGGCCACAAGTTCTACTATCGTGTAGCCACACTGCCTGCATATGACAGTAAGAACATCACACAAGTCAATTTGAGACACGTAAACATCAAACCCTTCCTGGTCGTTATCATTTCCGCAATCACAATTGAACCGGATCATCAATATATCACCGTCCTTCAATGTGCAACGTATATAATATCATATATTCGCTTATATATTTCTACACTATGATAAGCAAAACCTTTTAACAATAAATAGCATATATCTAAGCGGGAAGCCCTCCATAAACTGGAGGACTTCTCAACAATACTGTGTTAGTCATATCTAGGTGTTAGTCATGCCTAATAGTTAGCATAATCTCTGCGCTGTGCAAATAGCTTTACCAGCAGTATACCGGCAATAAAACCGCCAATATGCGCCCAGAAAGCGACACCTTGAGCAGTCTGATCCGTTAAGCCGGCAACTCCGTTAAGAATTTGCAGGACAAACCAAAGCCCTAAAAATATTACTGCTGGAATGGGTATGATCTGAATAAATATAAACAGAAATACTAATGTAAGCACTTTAGCACGCGGGTATAGAATCAAATAAGCCCCGAGTACTCCCGCTATAGCACCACTGGCGCCAATTAATGGCGATTTTGAAAGCGGGTTGTAAAGAACGTGGGTAATAGTGGCTATATACCCTGTTAACAGGTAAAACACCAGGTACCTCACATGCCCCATGCGACTTTCAACATTATCCCCGAAAATCCATAAATAAAGCATATTGCTCAATACATGAAACCATCCTCCATGTAAAAACATAGTCGTAGTTAGCCTGATCAATTGGTCCGCGGTCATGCCTACAGATGCAAGCTGGAGCGGAATTACCGCATGGGAAAAAATAAACTCATCCAAATGCCTTCCCAACTGCACTTCATAACCAAACACTAAAAGATTGACTATAATCAAGAACACATTTATTATCGGAAAACCCCGGGAAGGTATATTATCTTTTAAAGGGATCGTGGCCGGTTTCCTCCTTTATATTCTTATTTTAATCATTATTATTATATTCTAATTAATTTTCCTGCTTACCGTTCTCTTTTATTTTTTCCGGTTAAACGCAGATTAAAGTAGGTGAATATTGGTTTATGATTTTATTTTGAGGAAATCTGGTGGGATAGGAAATAATAAAAAGATTAAATAGAGATATGGAGTTGATGAGTTTATCCTATTCTGGTGTTATCGCTTGAGCATTAATAAGGTGGACTCTATCCGGGCTAAAACTAATCCACACATCACGACCTATGGTTAAATCTCCATGCAGTGCTTGTTCATGGCTTATAGTGGCGGTGAATGGTATCCCGCAATCCACTACCGCTGTAAACATATTGCCATAAGGCATCAGCTTGCCAATTCTCCCACGCATAGTATTAGCTTCGTTCTTTTCGAGTGTCACCATCATTTTTACATCCTCCGGCCTTAGCAGGATATAAACTTTTTCGCTATTAGGCGGAGTAAAAACATTAGCGACAATATCGTGCTGTCCGGCCTTTACAAATACTTTACCGTTGTCATTGTCATACCCGGTAATCACGCCCTTTATTGCGTTTTTTATTCCCACCAGGGAAGCGACACCAAGGCTGGCCGGGCGTGTCAGGATCTCCCAAGGTGTGGCAACCTGAACTATTCTGCCTTTGTCCATCGCGACTGCCCTATCGGCCAGAACAGGAATTTCAGCGTAATTGTGGGTTACAATGATACTACTAACACTGGTGTCCCTTAATATATCTGCTAGATCAGATAGAAGAGTATTACGCGTTGGTTCGTCAAGAGCGGCAAAGGGTTCATCAAGAAAAATTACTTCCGGTTCCAGCACCAGCGCCCTGGCCAGACTAACCCGTTGCGATTCCCCGCCAGACAGGCTACGTGCCGAACGATATGACAAATGTTCAATACCTAGCCTAACCAACCATTTCTTTACGCGTTCTTGAATTTGTTCCTTTGGAAAGCCCCTAATCACCAGACCGGAGGCAACATTATGATAAACTGTTGTTTCAAGCAGCAAAGCTTCCTGAAAAACCATAGCCATACGGCGGCGGTAGCTAAGGGAGTCCTCCCATCTGACTTTTTCGCCTCTAAAATAAAAATCACCTGCTGTGGGACGCTGCAATAGCATTAGAATCTGCAATAAAGTGCTTTTTCCCGCTCCGTTTGGCCCAATTAAGACTATAGTTTCACCTTGCTCCAGGTAAAAAGTGTCAATATCCAAAATAGTATGTTTTTCTTTGTTTAAGACGAGGTTGCTTATTTCAATTATTTTCCTGTTCATATATACTTTTCTCTCCTGTTAAATGTCTTTTATCACGTTTTTGCTCATACATTAACTTGTCTGCTTCAATTAACATTTTATCAATAGTATAGTTTGATTCAGGATCATAATGAACAATACCGACGCTGATAGACAACCTGTAGTGAACTGTCTGCGCGTTGCGGCCAGCAAGTTTTTCACGCAAGCGTGTAATTAATGTTTCAGCGCTGGAAACGGGCGCTTCAAGCATAAGAACAGCAAACTCGTCACCACCGATACGGCCGATGATATCAGACTCTCTAAATGTGCTTTTTAAAATATTGGCGGTCTCGATCAAAGCCCGGTCTCCTTCATGATGGCCAAAATTATCATTGATCCACTTCATGTCGTCCAGGTCTCCATATAACAGCAAGACTTCCCCTTTGGAGCGGTTGGCTAATGCCAGCTGTTGTTGAGCGAGGGTTAAAAATCCGCGCCTGTTGCATAGGCCGGTAAGTTCATCCGTTAGGGATATACTGATCAATTTTTCTCTTAATTGCACATTATCAGTAACATCCCGGAGTGTTGCGATGAGGGCGCTGTCACCTTCCCAATTTGTATCCGCCACACGTACCTCCGCGGTAAGCTCCGCTCCGTCCTTGCGGGTTATATTAACCTCTCTTGTTTCACCAGCTTTAACAGGAAAATCAAACAATTCACCCAGCAAATCTTCTTTATTGCGGCTAAAAAGGGTTTCCGCAGCGGGATTGAGATAACGAATCACTCCTTCAGAATCTACAACAATCATGGCATCAGCATTCCTTTCAAGGAGCGCGCGGTAATCAGCTTCCAGAATCTTAATAGTTTCAAACGCTTTTGTCAATTCCTTGTGTGATTGCTCAAGCTCAATGTTTTTTTGAATGGCATTCTCAAAAGTGGAAAGAAGCAAGTCTATAATCTGGATACGTTCTGAATTAAGATAATGCTTTTGCCCTGCAAAAAAAACCTCAATACCCATTTCCGCAGCGATCCCGTTTTTTCTCAGCTCCATGTTAGCCAGTATGTAGCGGATGCGGGAGATAAGAAATTGCTCATTATAAGGCTTTATAATAAAGTTATTTGCGCCGCATTTCATCCCGTTGATAACATCAGTTGGCTCGGACAGCGATGTTAAAAGTATAACTGGAATGTCTTTAAATCTTTCATCAGATTTGATCAGCCTGCAGAGTTCATAACCATTCATTTCCGGCATGACCACATCACTGATCACTATCGTCGGTTTTTTTACCTTAATATTTTCAATTGCTTCCAACCCATTGTGTGATACTGTCACATTATATCCGTACTGTTCGAGAGTATATCTCAGTTGCTCTGCTTGGGTTAGACTGTCTTCCACAATCAAAATATTGATATCGTTCATAACATTTCCTCCCCTAACGACATAACAAAAGAATAATATATCATGAAGTTAGATAAGTTTATTTATTACTTCTAACAAATTACCATGGTCGAAACTGCTTTTCACAATATAAGCGTCAGCTCCCGCGTCTATGCCGCGCTCCCGGTCTTCCCGGGAATCAAGCCCGGTCACCAAAACAACGGGCAACCACGCATATTTTTTATCCATACGTATCCTGGATGTGAGTTCAAAACCATTCATTCTCGGCATTTCCACATCTGACACAACTAAATCATAGTCCTCCGTTTTCAGCGCTGTTAACGCTTCAATACCATCAACAGCGGTTTTGACACTGTACCCTGATGACTCCAGAATATTCTTTAGTAACATTCTTGAAGTAATTGAGTCCTCCACTACTAGAATTGATTTTTTATTTAAACCTGCTATCCCTGTTGCTGAGGCCGTTTCAAAAGTTGCATTTTTAATTTTTATTGTTGATCTCAACAAATCTGGAACATTTAAAACAGGTACTACCTTTCCGGAGCCAAGTACAGTGGCGCCGCTAATATTCCTTACCCGTGAAAGCTGTTTGCCAAGACTTTTGACCAGTACCTCCTGCTCACATACAATCTCGTCTACAGCGAAGGCGATTCGTTTTTCCGCAGTGCCTAGCAGCAGCACCGGGATATATCCTAAACTATTGTTTTTGTTTTCTTGAAGGGCAAGTTCCAACACATCAGCCAGTCTGACGAAGGAAAAAGCGCAACCCTTTAGTGAAATGATTTCTTTATTCTCGATCGTTTTTATCTCATCTTGTTTAATTCTCGTAACTTTATCTACGTTAATTGAAGGTATTATAAACAATTGTTCAGAAACTCTAACGAGTATCCCCCTGAAAGTAGCCAGTGTCACCGGAATAATCATTCTGAATGATGATCCGTTTTGAGGTTGGGTTTCCACTGTGATAACCCCGCCAAGCTGTTCCACTTTTTCGCGCACTATAGCAAGCCCGAGTCCCCTGCCGGAAATATCGGTAATTATCGGACTTGTAGAAACTTCCGATTGGAATATCAGCGCCAGCGCCTCTTGTTTACTGAGCTTATCACATTCTTTTTCTGTTAATATTCCCTTGTTTATAGCAGATTCTATAACTCTATCTAAATTGATACCAATTCCGTCATCTGAAACTAGGATCTCAACTTTATGCCCACTCAACTGTGAAATAGTCACAGTAATCTTCCCGCATCGCGCTTTTTTGCTTCTTTCCCGTTCCTCCGGTGTTTCAATGCCATGATCGATACAATTTCGCAGTAGATGAATAAAAGGATCTTTTATATCTTCAAGGATGCGCTTGTCAATTTCAATCTCACTTCCATGCAAAATTAACTCCACTTCTTTGTTCTGGGCCCGGGACAAGTCACGAATCATCATGGGGAAAGTTGATAATAAGGAGGAAAAGGGAAGCATAAGCGCTTTTCTTATATCTTTTTGGAAATTATCAACGACTGCGCCAATTGATCGTCGATCATGTTCAGCTAATTTTATCATTGTTTTTACTTTGCTTTCCAGTAATCTAAGGCAGTTTTGATTTCGATCGAGAAACTCCATCAGTTTGTCAAACTGTAAATTGTTCTTATCTGTTTGCATACCCGGATGATTTTTATCACATTCCTTATCCCAGTAGCCAAGGATATCCTGAATATTCCGCAAGTCGGCGGCATGTCGGTCCATTGTCAGTTTTATTGACAGCATTTCCTCAGCTTGCAGTAATAGTGAATCCAACTTTTCTGTGGAAATCCGCACCGTTCCTGATACAACCTGCTTGTCCACAATACTTGGCTCAGCCTGACCGGCGGTATCGTTGCCTATTATTGGTGATAAAAAGTAGTTGTTGCCCGGTTGAGCCGTCGGGATGTTTCTTTTTAATTTGGGTAAATGTTCTTCAGTTTGGGTACTGCCTGACTGCTTGCCGGTTTCCAGGTCGGCTAACTGCTGAATGAGTGTCGTAATAAGAACTTGTCCTCCTTCAGCAGTAGAAAGCAGCTTATTAATTGTGTCGACTGCGTTATGTAGCTTGTCAAAAAGTCCGGGTGACGGGTTAATCGCCTTGCGCTTCAAGACGGCCAGGACGCTCTCAAGTGACTGGCAAATCGTTTCAATATCTGTCATGTTGACTGCCCGCGCCGCGCCCTTTAAACTATGCGCTTCCCGGAAAATAGCTTCAACCACTGCGTTTTGACTTTCAGCATCCGGTGTTTTCTCTAATTCAAGCAGTCCCGCAGACATTGCTTTAAGTCGTTCTTCCGCTTCTATTTTAAAAAGTGAACGAAGTCTTTTCAGTAAATCGTTATCTTTTTTATTATCTTGCATGGGCATGTTAGCTCCCCCGATTCTTTAAACCTGGTATTGCTCAACCAACTCCTTCAGCCTCCGTCCCAATTCGTCTAATTTCAGCGCCGCTGTTTCCAGTTGTCTAGCGCTGTCAACGTTCTGATTGCTTGCTTGCTCAATATTATTCATCGCTATAGCTACCTGATCAATTCCGGTCAACTGCTGCTGGGCGGTAACCGCAATTTGAGTTAACGCCTGCGTTGCTTCCGTAATCGTATTCGCCATAGTCCGGATCGACTCGCTTGCTTCAGTGGATTGTTTTACACCGGCATCAACCGCTTTACTACCTTGTTCAGTAGCCATTACCGCCGCGCTGGTGGCTTTCTGGATGTCATTCAAGATTCTCCGCACCTGAGCCGTCGCCTGTTTTGACTGTTCCGCCAGGCTCTTGATTTCTTGGGCGACCACGGCAAACCCTTGCCCGTGTTCCTCCGCCTTGGCCGCCTCGATCGAAGCGTTGACCGCCAGGAGGTTTGACTGTTCCGCCACGTCATCGACAATAGAAATAAGTTCCCCTATGGCCTGGCTCTGTTCACTAAGCCGGACAATACTTTCAGCAATAGAGACCATCTGTTCTTGAATTAGATCCATCCTCTTGATCGTTTCATTCACCGAATCCTGACCATCTTGTGAAGCTTGCATTGCTTTAGGGGCTATCTCCGACATATATTTGGCTTTTTGACTGGAAACTTGTACTGTCTGTCTTACTTCTTCCATAGTGGCGGTTGTCTCACTTAGCGCGGCAGCCGATTCCGCCGCGCCGGAGGCGAACTGAACGGTTGAGGCTGATATCTCACTGGCGGAGGAAGCTAGAACGTTTACCCCTTCCATAATCTGCCTGGTTTCTTCTCTTAAATTCTCCACCATCCTGTGGAATGATTGAATCAGGAAACCTATTTCATTACGGCTATTATTGACAGGCACATCAACCCTTAAATTCCGGTCTGCAATTTGTTCAGCCACGTCTACCGCGATTTTCAAGGGATTTGTGATGCTGCGCGTGATAATGAAAGTAATCAGCCAAGAAATAAATATCCCCAATATTATCGCTATACCACTGTTAATTAACATAAACAAACGGGTTCTGGCATATAATTGAGCCGCCTCGTTAAAACGCGCTTTACTGCGTTCTTCCTGGTAATTGACAACGTTTTTCAACGAATCTTCAATTCTAGCCATGCCAGGCATAGCTTCTTTATTAATCACAGAAACTGCCTCAGCGTTATTACCCGCCAAACCTAAAGTAACCACTTTATCGTTGGATAGTTTGCCGGATTCGATAGCCTTTTCAACATTTGCCAGTAGAGCCTTACCTTCAACAGTATTGTCCATTTCCCTAAGCTTGGCAAAGTCCTTATTATATCTAGCCCGTGCCTCTTCAATCTTGTTGCTGGAATCCTGCTTCGCGTTAGAATCCTCTAATAAAATAATAGAGCGTGTTTCCCGCGAGATGACGGCCATTGAATCCAACATATCATAAGCCAATTCCATACTGACAACGTTAGTATTATAGATCTGATTCATATCGCCCTGAATCTTCCCCATACTACTGTTTCCTACCAGCGTTGAAATAACGAGCAGGATCAAAATTAGCCCAAAGCCCAGCCCCAGTCTTGTTCCAATTTTCATGTCTTTAAAATTCATTTTGTCACCCCTATGTATTCGTTTTACCGTTTCACGCTTCTCCCTCTTCATTAACAACAATCCGTTTGTCGGATAGAATCCTTGCCATATCTAGTACGATGAATTGTTCCATTGTCATACCTTTCAGATATTCCGCGCGTATGTTGGTCAAGGTGGGCGGCAATGGTTGAATCTTATCCTGTGGAATGTAGCTAACACCGGTAATGGTTTCCGCGGGAATAGCAAACTCCATTTCATTGTTATGAACAATTATGGTCTTATTGAGAACGTTGGTTCCCTTCCCTGTAATACCAAAAAACTTATTTATATCAACTACTGATAATATTTGTCCTCTGATATTGATTATCCCAAGAATAAACGGCGGTGTGCAAGGTAACGGAGTCATTTCTTTTAGTGGGCAGACCTCGCGGATAAACACCGACTCAACCGCATATTTTTCACCGTTCAAAAAGAATCCAAGGATCTTTAGATGCGTTTCAGTTGATTCTTTATTTTTGGGCACTTGGGCAAGTGTTTTCGCTCTGGCTCTGAGAATCAATTTCCTTTCTTCAGGAGATGGTGTAAATCCCCTCTCAACAGCTGCTCTGGCATTTTCTAAACGATTGTATATATCATTCCAGACAACCTTCATAATTCTTGCACCGCTCCTATTGTTCATAAATGGGAAGCACTCACTGCGTGATTTTTTACTTATCTCAAAATTCTGCTTCCAATTATACCGGCAATAATTTCTGATAGCCTGCCGGCGGTAATGCCTTCCGACTCCGGTAAGATATCTTCTTGAGCATATTTAGTTAAAAGCGTTAGAGCATTTTTATAGTGTTTCTTCGATTCAAGATGATTTCCCTGCCGCATGGTGATGTTTCCCAATGCAAAATGAGCTAGAACAAAATTGGGGTCAAGGTAAAGCGCGCGCTTTAATGATACTATCGCCTCTTCTACCTGCTCTTTTTCTTGCAGGATTGTTGCGAATAGATAATGCAAGCCGGGATTAAGTTTATCTGCGCAGATAGCCTTTTCACAACACTCCAGCGCCTCATCAAGTTTTCCCTGATTAGCGCAAATCCGCGCTAAATAAGCCATTTTACTGTCGTTACGTGAATCTTCATTGGACGCTTGGGCATCGATTAATACACCATCATCAAAAGACTGAACGGTGGTTTTTTCTGATAAGTCAGCATGAAAAACGTCTGTATATTTAGGTTGATATTCAAGACTGGAGTCACCCGGTAGATATTTTTCTGTTTTTGACTGTATTGTAGCAAAATTATTTATTAAATTAGTCTGCAAGTCATTTTTTTTAAATAGAATCGTTCCATCATAATTTAATTTTGTAAATTGGGAATATAGATCGGGCGCAGCTTCGGCTGGACTGGTGATTAGCCACCCGCCGGGCTTAAGAGAGCGGAAAAGACGTTGAATGACTTTTTCCTTTTGTTCATGTGAAAGGTATATAAGCACATTGCGGCAAAAAATCACATTTACCGCACTGGTGTTGTTTAACACTGACGGGTAAGTTTCCTCTGCCAAATTGAGTTGCGCAAACTGCACCATTCTTTTAATATGAGGGAGAACTTCAAAGCGGTTATCTTTTGAATGCTTAAAAAATCTCTCCTTGATCCATGCGGGTGTGTCACGAAACGACCATTCACTATAAATACCCTCAAGCGCCTTTTTTAAAAAGTTTGAGTTAATGTCTGTGCCAAGGATGCTAATATGCCAATCCCTTAAATAATAGTTCATTTTATCCAGCAGTATCGCGATTGAATATGGCTCCTCGCCTGTACTGCAGCCAGCGCTCCAGATCCTTATTGGTTGCCTTTTTTCTAAAAGATTATAAGAGTTTATCAATTCGGGGATAATATGCTTTTCGAGCACATTAAATATTTTTTTATCCCGATAAAAATAAGTTTCACCAACGGTCAGGTGACTTGCCAAAATATCTATTTGATAATTAGACAAATGCGATGACATTAACCACCGGATGCATGATTCCATGTCTTCAAAGCCAAAGGCAAAAGCGGCGGCACTAATCCCACGCTTTAGCTCATGCCGGCGCTTCTCCGGAAAATACAAACCTAACCGCTCGGCAAGAAATTCATTGAGTTGAGCAAGGAGGAAATCAGAGATACCGGCAGATATATTTCTTTCCTGTTTCACTTCTCCTCCATTAAATTTATTAAGATTTGTTCTTCTTCGTGGAAAAGTAGCCTGCCGAGATCAAGTATGAGAATCATACCGTCCTCAAGTTTTATTACGCCTTCAACGTACTCTATATCCGGCATGATCTTCCCGGCTGCAACGATTTCATGTTCCGGCCTTTCAACAACATCTCCTACCGCGTCCGCCGCCAGGGCTACAGTTCGTCTAGACGTATTGGCAATGATGAACTGGTCACTTAAACCAATTTCCCGGTCGGGTAAACAGAATCGTCCCCGTATATTAACAACTGGAATAATCCTGCCCTGCACGTTGATTACGCCAAGTACAACTTCCGGCGCTTGAGGCAATGGTGTTACTTCTACCGCTCGAATGATTCTTTCCACGTTGAGAAGATTAAAACCAAACCATTGTTCTCCAATTTTAAAAGTAAGATATTTATTCAACCTGTTCATAAAATTACAATTCCTTTTTCAACCCCAGCGCCGCCAGTGTGTCTATAAATACTTGTCCGGATTTCTCATGAATAACCAGATCCGCCTGGCTGTCCCTGGGGGTGTCGTCCTGATTGATGATTACCAGTTGTCTGGCGTAGTCCGGGAGCGAAGCAACCGGATAGACCTGCAGACTGCTTCCGACAACGATAAGAAGCTGGCAGCCTGAAATAGCTTTCGTCGCCTGAAAATAGTCATCACCCATCGAATCCTCGAAAAGAACAATATCAGGGCGCAATACACCGTTGCACTTATCACAGCGGGGCGGGTTTTTCCCGGCATCAAATTGGTTGATTAAATATTCAAAAGGGTAACTATTTTTGCAATCAAAACAATGGCAGGTGCGTAGATGGCCATGCACTTCCCATACTTTTTGCGAGCCGGCCTTGCGATGCAGCCCGTCAATGTTCTGAGTGATTACCCCAATCAAGAAACCTTCCCGTTCCAATTTAGCCAGGGCATAATGCGCCGGGTTAGGTTCAGCTCCTGAATATGTTATCCACCGTTTTAAGTTATTTTGGTAAAATGCCGCCGGATCACGTCGTAGTGCTGAAGTACAGGCAACTTTCATCGGGTCGAACTTATTCCACAGACCTGTTCCTGGACTGCGGTAATCCGGTATGCCGCTCTCCGTACTGATCCCGGCGCCAGTCAATGCGAAGGTGCGGGAAGACCCTTTTAACAGATTAACAAATGCATTAATTTTTTCTTCGTATTTCATTATCTCACCTCGTTTTAATAAGTTCACTTATATTCACAGGCATTTTACATTGTATAAAAAAAACTTGCAATAATACTTGATTATATTTTACACCCTTTTTCTCCTAGATAATAATATAAAATCTCTATTCATAATGACAAGTCCCAACCGGCCGGGTAATAATCAGCCTTCATGTTGGAAATATTATATTGCACAATTCGACAACCAGGAGTATATTCAATTATATTGCTAGATGACTAAATAGACACAAGGAGTACCCAATGTTTTATAAATGTTCCATTACATTGCTTATTGGTTTAATATTCCTGGCTAATTGCGCAAATACTCCACTGGTTGCCATAGTTAGTCAAACAGGTAATTCAGACAGTGCTGAAGCGTCGAATCAACCCTTAACTCCTGTTCAAGTCCCAACCGATCCGCAAACTGCCGGCAAATCGCAGACTGAACCTGCAAAATACGTCTATCTTACTTTCGATGACGGGCCCAATTCGTATTATACAGGCATAATTTTAGACATTTTAAAGAAATATGGTGTAAAGGCAAGCTTTTGTGTCATCGGCAACAACATTGAGAAAAATCCTGAAGTATTAAAAAGAATTGTCAATGAAGGACATGGTGTGGTCAACCACACCTATTGCCATGATTACGATAAAATTTATGCCAGTCCCAAAGCCTACCTGGGAGATCTACAAAAGTGCAACCAGGCAATCGTCTCGTTAACAGGAAAAAATGTTAGAGTGTACCGCGCTCCCGGCGGTGATCCTAAATTAAATAAAGAAACTTATAATCTGCTAAGCAGAGAAGGTTATACCTCGCTTGGCTGGAATGTTACCTCCGCAGATACCGATCCCAACGGCGCAACACCGGAGCAAATTTACGGCAATGTTGCAAATGGGGTTGTTAAAATGGAAAAAATGAATAAGGCGCCAATTATCCTTATGCATGACGGTACCGAAATCAATCGCAGTTTAAGTTCGCCCGGAACAGCGACGCTTAATTACATAAAGAACCGCGAAAGCGATGTCGCGGCTCTGCCCAAAATAATTGAGTTTTTACAAGCAAAGGGTTACTCCTTTGCTGTCGTTGACGAAAAAACACCGCCGGCTTGGTAACGGATTCGCCTCCTGCAGCCTGTGGGCGGTCATGCGAGACTCATGCTTATCGCTTGTCCGGCTCAAAACCTTTTAGAGGGTCATTTCCCACAACATTCCTGCCTAAATAAAGGCATACGGCACCCATTAAGATATTTAACAGCGCAAAAGACAGGTAAAACAAACTAAGAAAAGATGTGCCGCGCATCAATAAATGCCCTCCATATAACATCAGTCCAAATAAAAAGTAGCTCTTTGCCTTTTCGAAACGAAAAACAGAATTCCATATCAAGATAAATATTGTCCGCTTATCATTCACTGCCGGAAAAGATACCCCGGGGGTTGCATCTTTTTCCTGCAATCCTCCTAAGCCTGCTCGCAGAGCTAAATTCATCATCCCTGACCGGTCTATCAATTTTATATTGATACCTTTACGGGATATTTCTTTGATTATACGTGTCAAACCAGGCGCGTATTCCCCGGTTGTAACAAATAAGCCGTTTTTATAACCCCCATGGCTCAGCGCGCCGGCAAATGTCCGGATATCAGATTGATTTATTCTATTACCCCCCTCTGTGCGCATACACAGGATTGCTACTGGCACACCCTGATAAATACCGATTAGATCAATTCCTTTTTCTTTATCATTGTCATCGCACTTTCTCGATGTATTTAAACTCAAAGTCTGAAATTCAGGTATTTTTGCAAATAACTCCAGCACTGTAAGTATAAATTCGTTCCGTGAATTGATTTTCGAGATATCTTCAATAAACTTTTTGCCGGCCAGCCAAAACCTTCTCTGCTGTTGCCGCTTGCGCCCAATAATATTTAAAAATATCCGCAGCGCCACAGCTTCCAAAACTAGAAGCGGGATAGAAAACATCAAAGCAGTAAGCAGCTTTTCTACAAGACTTGCAACAAAAAGAAAGTTTACCAACCATAAAAGAAAAAGCCCGCATAATCGATCAAATCGGCGCCCTAAAACACTTCTTGTATCTTCCTTCGGCTCTTTTTTATTATAGAGCATTTATAACACCTCAACGTTTTACTATTATCTTGCCCAATAAAATGGAAAAAGTAACATGCCGACTTTACTAAACTTGTCAGTTCAGGTTATTTAGGTTACAATTCGTTATATAATGTGTAATCAGTTATCACAGGAGGACTTACCATGCTATACGAAAGCACCAGGGGCCAGTTCAAAAAGATTTTATCAGCTGAAGCAATCAAACTTGGTATTTCACCTGATGGAGGGTTATTCGTTCCTTGTGAAATACCAATGATCTCCATTAACAGGTTAAAGGAAATGACCAATCAGGACTATCAAGCCCGGGCAGCTGTTATTTTAAAAGAGTACCTCACAGATTATAGTGAAGAAGAAATAGATGAGTGTGTTTCATTATCATATAACCAGGAGAAGTTCGATTCGCCAGCTATTGCTCCGGTTCGCCAATTAGACGATTCTCTCTATATTTTAGAGTTGTGGCATGGTCCTACTTGCGCTTTCAAGGACATGGCCCTGCAAATTCTGCCCCATTTATTGACTAAAGCAGCGGTCAAGACTGGTGATATCTCAACCATTGTGATTCTTGTCGCTACTTCTGGCGACACGGGCAAGGCTGCCCTGGAAGGCTTTAAAGACGTACCGCGCACAAGGATTATTGTTTTTTACCCGGAACAAGGAGTAAGCGCAATGCAGCAACTGCAGATGATTACTCAGGAAGGCAACAATGTGGATGTAGTGGCCGTACGGGGCAACTTTGACGACGCACAAAACGGAGTTAAAGATATTTTTGGAAACACCGGGTTCAACCAGGATTTGCACAGGAAAAACTACCGTCTTTCTTCTGCCAACTCAATTAACTGGGGACGCTTGGTGCCACAGGTTGCATATTATTTTTCAGCTTACCTGGACCTGGTAGCCAAAGGAAATGTGACCCTGGGAGAAAAAATAAACTTCGTGGTGCCGACAGGTAATTTCGGCAATATTTTATCTGCCTATTACGCTTTGGAGATGGGCTTGCCAATAAGCAGGCTAATTTGCGCTTCCAATGCCAACAATGTCCTCACCGATTTCATTAGGACCGGTGTATATAACCGTAAACGGCAGTTCCGGAAGACTATTTCGCCCTCGATGGATATCCTTATCTCCAGTAATCTGGAGCGTCTGCTATATCATCTGAACGGTCGCGACCACACCAAAACCAGTGAATGGATGGCTAGTTTAAAAGATTCGGAGAAATACCATGTTGATGAGCTGACCTTCGCACGGATAGATAGACTTTTTTGGTCCGGATTTGCAAATGACAGCGAAACGATAGAAACAATTCGCTCAATATTTCAAAAATACAGTTACGTAATAGATACTCATACCGGTGTGGGCATAAATGTATATAAGAAATACCTTAAAGCCACAGGCGATAAAACAAAAACAATTATAGCATCAACAGCCAGTCCTTTTAAATTCAACACAAGCGTAGTCCAGGCCGTCCTGGGAGATGACGCGGTACAGAATAAAAACGAGTTTGAACTGTTGGAAATGCTCTCTGTTTTGAGCGGTAATGAAATCCCATTTGGGCTCAAAGACCTTGACAAGAAAACCATACTACACCGAAGAACGGTATCAAAAAATAATATGCGTGATGAAGTCAATAATATCTTGCAATCAGCCAATTAGCTAATTGCAACTACCCTATCGCAGTTATTAAGAAACAAACTAGTGTTTTAAAATATATTACAAGTATCGTATAGCAACACATATTTTATTGATCATTTGACTGAATATGACAATAAATAATATAAAAGGACCCTAAATTATTGTGGGTCCTTTTGCATCTTATCAATATTGACATACAAAGCTCTTTCTTTTTCGTCATATTCAGCATGGAATTTACCTTTCGCAGTAATTCCAAAGTGATTAAAAAACCCCCTGCCAAATACCTTGGTCTTCTTTATGTTTTGACCTTCACTACTGGCTTTTATCCTGATAACATTAGATTCCGGGTCAAAAGCCAGTTCAACTTTGCCGACACTCAGTTTTTCACGGGCATATTTGTTCAATACCATAGAATTCTTTGAAATCGTGACCAATGGTAACTTAGGCACTCGCTCGCCACGTGGTTTATAAATTTCAAATGCCATATTTCACACTCCTATTTTTTACATCAAATAAATTATAAATTGAAAACTGGTAATTGTCAATCTTTATGTAAAATAAAGAATTAAATTATCTTTTTAGTATAAATATCAATATATTTATCTGAGTATAAAATAAATCCTTTTCAATGCAATATTATGATTGTCAATTGGTAACCTGTTATACTTATGACCCATATTAATATTTATTTTTGCTGACAGCGGAAAACCGACAATAATCAGGTTTTTTATGAATATTGGCAGGAAATTAGACTTTTACGGGGAAGTTATTCTATAATAGAGGTGTTTAAATTATGCGTAGAGTTCCGAGTACTGCGCTTCGTCCAGGGATGAGAGTTGGTCATGCTATATATAACAGCAATGGCGAAATACTATTAAACAGTCATGTTATTTTAAAAAAAAGTTATATTGATAGTTTAATAAAAATGGGTATACCCGCCATTTATATTATCGATGAAAGTCTGCCGGACTTTTATGTGGAAGATATTATTGATGAAAAAACCAGAGTTGATACAATAAGGTTAACCAAAAATATTCTTAAAGACACGGACTTTGCCAAGTCACCCTTGAATAAAGCGCATCTTTCCGAAGCGAGAAAAAACATTGTTGATATTATCGACCAGTTACTGGAGAAGCAATATTTAATGGTCAACATGGTTGACATACGTAGTTTTGATGATTATCTCTTTGGTCATTCAGTCAATGTTTGTGTACTTTCACTGATTACAGGCATATCACTGGGATATAATAAAACGAAATTAATGCTCCTGGGTATGGGCGCCCTGATGCATGATATCGGTAAAACCTTGATCCCGGCAAAACTACTAAACAAACCGGGCACGCTAACAACTGATGAATTCAATGTAGTTAAACAGCATTCAGAGTTAGGTTATACGATTCTATCAAATTGCGAACCGCATATTAAAAAAATATCTGCATTGATCGCGTTACAGCACCATGAACGATTTAACGGTGAAGGATATCCGCAAGGTCTCTGCGGGTTAAAATCAGAGATTCACGAGTTTTCTCAAATTACCGGAATAGCGGACGTATACGATGCCATGACTGCAGATAGGGTGTACCGGAAAGCCCACCCGCCATATGAAGCTTACGAAATGTTGGCCGGTTCGGGGAATTTCTTTTTTGATTATAAACTTGTCAGGTCCTTTCTCTCCAACATAGCCGCTTACCCCGCGGGTTCGCTGGTGCGCCTCAGCACCAATGAAATCGCCATGGTTACTGAAACTGCTAAAGGATATTCTTTATACCCCAAAATAATAATAATATTTGACGCTGAGGAAAAACGTTTAGAAAAACCAGTTGAGATTGACTTGTCAAAACAAAATACTGTAACAATAACCAAAGTACTGGAATATGAAGAAATTCAAGGATTTAAAATACAGGATGAAGGGCAATTTGACAAAGCTTACGGGATATAGCGTTTTGCTCCCCAATATTCTCTAATGTAAGCTCCACTGTCTATTGCGTCTATCTGCACTGAAGAACTGCTGTTGGGTGAATGGATCATCATACCGTTGCCGATATACATAGCTACATGATGGATTTGCCCCTGTCCTTCTTTGGCCGCGAAAAAAAGCAGATCGCCCGGTAAAAGGTCGGATTTATCTACCATTTGACCTTCCCTTGCCTGTTCGTGAGCATCCCTGGGAATGGATATGCCTTGAGACTGGTAGAGGCGCATGGTATATCCGGAACAGTCAAAACCGTAAGAAGATGTACCGGCCCAAATGTACCGCAGTCCGAGAAAGCTCATTGCCTCATTTACAATATCCCCCGCGGAAAAAGTCAATTCACTTGTTTTCTTAACATCCTGGCGCGGCAGGTATCCGGTACCGCCATCGGGTAGCCGAACCGCAACATTATATGTTTTCTCTTCCAGCAACGGAAGCCTGGTCTGGTAACAGAGTTCTGTAACAACCTCGGTTAATTCTTGATTTGCATAAAGTTTGGTCAGCGGTTTTGCAACAACAATATTGGGCCGGGTTTCTAAATCGCTTAGATAAGACTGCTCAGTGATAACATGAACTGCCGGTACCCAGCCAGGATAGCCCAATTCGTTGAGGCTGCTTTTTTGTTTGGCAGCCGCTACTCTTAGCCATTCACCGCACCGCTCCAAGATTACTACCGGCTCCCCATAAAGCGCCTGGGTTTCTGCCTTTCCAACCAGCCATAACCGCATCTCGGTGTCCATACCGGCTGCCCAAACAGCCGGGTTGCTGGGTTTTTCCAGAAGAAAGTGATCATAATCGCGGAGTTGGCCAGGATTTGACCAAAGCATGGTGACCGGCTCAGTTATGGCTCCACGCGAAAGCCCTGCCTGAGTGTCTGTTCCCGACATTTCGACAGGCGCCACCGGTTTGGCTGGTACAACGTCTTGTCCCGGCTCCGGACCCGGCGTCAACCTGCATGACATTAACATTAATAATGTCATGGTAGAAAGCAATAAAATACCTCTGCGAGGATATTTCATTTAATATTGCACCTGCTATCCTGTTTGATGATAATTTAAAACTATTATATACTGAATAAATGCGTTTCAGTCCTAAACCTCTCTTCTTAGTAGTCAGGAGTCAGGAGTCAGGAGTCAGGAGTCAGAATAAAGAATGGTTTATTATCCCGGAATATTAAGGCTACTGAATTCTGAATACCTGAATATTTACTAGAAATTGTATTGCATAATGAAGCAATCTTCCGGACATGTCGTAAGGACAGCGCCGCAGCAATTAAGCTGCGGCGCTGTCCTTACGTTTATTTTCATTGGTAATTTGTAACTACTCATGAGTCGGAATGAGAGGATGATTTATCGTCTTGAAACTTCTGAATTCTGACTCCTGACTCCTGACTCCTGAGTACCCAAAAATTTTTATTCTGCCAGGTTGAATTTATTGTGCAGGGTTTGTACAGCCTTTTTTGCCTCACTTGCTTCGATAACACAGGATGTTTTAATTTCAGAAGTACTAATCATTTCCAGGTTAATTCCTTCTTTCGCAAGCGCTTCAAACATCATGGCGGCCACACCCGGGTTGCTGACCATGCCGGCGCCCACGATGGAAACCTTGGCCACGCTGTCTTTGCTGGTAACTCCACTGGCGCCAATCTCCGGCAAGAGGCCTTCAACGACGGACAATGCTTTCTTTAAATCGCTCTGCGAGCATGTGAAGGATATATCATTCCTTTCGTCCCTTGTAGCGCTTTGAATAATCATATCGACGTTTATTTTTTCATCAGCTAGCGACTTAAACAATTTATAGGCAATACCTGGCTTATCAAATACATCATACAACCCTATCTTGGCAACATTTAGATCATACGCCACACCGGTAACCACAAGTGATCTCTCCATACTGTCTACCTCCCTTACTATTGTCCCTGAATTAAGATTAAAACTTGAACGCACATGCAGCGGTATCCCGTATTGCATAGCCAGTTCCACCGAGCGTGGGTGCAGCACTACCGCTCCCAGGTTGGCAAGTTCCAACATTTCATCATAAGAGACTACGTCAAGCTTGCGGGCTTCTGTGACAATCCTTGGATCCGTGGTGTAAACCCCGTCAACGTCAGTATAAATCTCGCACAGATCAGCCTTTAAAGCAGCGGCTAGAGCCACTGCTGTGGTGTCCGAGCCACCACGGCCGAGAGTAGTTATATCATTCTTTTCATTTATTCCTTGAAAACCAGCTACTATAACAATATTGCCCCCGTCAATTTCTTTTTGCAACCGGGCAGTATTAACATCCAATATTCTAGCCTTTGTATGTGCATTATCAGTCATAATACCTGCTTGCGCCCCGGTAAGAGAAATTACCGGCGCCCCCAGTTCCTTGACGGCCATGGCAAGAAGCGCTATTGAAACCTGCTCCCCCGTTGATAAAATAACATCCATTTCCCTTTCCGGCGGGCTGTCGGTTATACTCTCGACCAAATTGATTAAATCATCAGTCGTGTCGCCCATCGCTGATACAACAACTACTACACTATGACCTTCAGCCCGTACATCATTAACCCGCCGGGCAACCCGCCGGATTCGTTCGGCGTCGGCCACCGAACTGCCCCCGTATTTCTGCACAACTAACAATAATATCGCCTGCCCTTTCAGTCCGGTGTTTTAGCCGGACGTTAATATGATTGATATCAAAAATTTTATTTTACTTCAAGTGCTCTCGCACCTATTGGACTTGGTTTCAGAACTAAAGTCCTGCATTTCACGCCATTTTGACGAAAAGTATCGCCCATCACCCGGGCTATTAAATCAAAGTTGCCGTCAGCAAGAGCAATCACGGATGGTCCCGCGCCACTCAGAGTAACCCCCCTGGCTCCGGCTAGTTTTGCCGCAGCCAGCACCTTTTTCATACCAGGAACCAGAACTGAACGGAAGGGTTGATGAAGGTGGTCCTCCATCGCTGTCCCCAACAAGGAGAAATCACCGCGCTGCAAGGCGGCGACTAAAAGGGCAACCCTGCCCAAATTAAATATAGCGTCTTGAAATGCTACTTGAGACGGCAGAACATCCCTGGACGTTTTTGTCGCAAGTATAAAATCAGGTACTGCCACCACGCATCTGATGCCTTGAGGCGGCTGGATTTTCATATTTTTTAGTTCCCCGTCGGCCTGAACAGAGATCACTATACCTCCCAGGACCGCAGGCGCGACATTATCCGGATGGCCCTCTATCGAACTAGCTAAACTGATAATATCTTTTAAAGAAAGCCGTCCCCCGGCGAGTAAATTAGCAGCTATCACTCCACCGATGATGGCGGCGGTACTGCTCCCTAAACCACGGGCAACCGGTATCTGGTTAATCAGGCGTATTTTCAAACCAGTGGGCTTAAAGTCCACTTGTTCGAAAACACGCTGCGCAGACTTAAATACGAGGTTGTCCACATCCCTGGGAATATCAGCCGTACCCTCGCCGGTCACCTCGATGGTCAGGCCATAAGGAACCTGGACCAACTCCACTATGTTGTATAATTCCAAGGCCATTCCCAAGCAGTCAAAACCAGGCCCAAGGTTGGCCGTGGTAGCAGGCACCTGCACACGAATCATTTGAGGCATTAATCCCCCTCAGTGCGAATCACACTGGTTATTTCATAGACAGCAGACAGTTTTCTTATTGATTTCAAGGCTTCTTGAAAATTTCTTTCCAGCACTTCATGTGTTACCAGCACAATTTCCGCAGAATGCCCGGAAGTATGCCTTTGGATTACAGAAGACAGGCTAACTTCATTATTGCCGAAAATCAAAGCGATCCCCGCCAATACTCCGGGCTTGTCGGCAACATTCAAGCGCACGTAATATTTTGTCGAGGTGGAGCCCATCGGTTTAACCGGTTTCTCCTCAAAACAGGTACAGCTAATAATACCCGGCACATTTCGCAGCAAGTTGCGGGCCGCATTCATCACATCTGCCACTACGGCGCTGGCAGTTGGCATCTCACCTGCGCCGCGGCCGTAAAACATCACGTCGCCAACCGCGTCGCCCCTTATAAAAATAGCGTTGTACACGTCATTTACCGAGGCGAGCGGGTGGTGTTTCGGAAGCAAGGCCGGGTGTACCCGCACCTCGATACCTTCATCTGTTTCCTTTGCAATCCCAAGCAGTTTGATCACATAATTCAGTTCATTGGCGTAAATGATATCTTCGGCGGTAATCCCGGTAATACCTTCAACAAATACTTTATTTAACGGCACTCTGGTGTTAAAAGCAATTGAGCTGAGGATTGCCAGTTTACGCGCCGCGTCATAACCCTCCACATCGGCGGACGGATCGGCTTCGGCATACCCGAGAGCCTGCGCTTCCTTAAGCACCTGTTCAAAGTCCAGGCTTTCCTTGGTCATTCTGGTCAGCATGTAGTTTGTTGTTCCATTGATGATGCCGATAACTTGCCGGATCCGGTTAGCGGCCAAGCATTCTTTCAACGGCCTGATAATTGGTATGCCCCCGGCGACGCTTGCTTCAAAAAGGACATCAGCATTATTTTCATCTGCAGCTTCAAAAAGCTCTTTACCGTGTAACGCGATCATGTCTTTATTCGCGGTAACCAGGCTTTTGCCCTTTTTTAGCGCCATCATTGAATATTCAAAGGCCGGGTTAATTCCGCCCATAACTTCTACCACCAGGTCAATCTCAGGGTTTTCAACAATATCGCCGACATTGGCGGTCAGCATATCTTCCCGCAAATCGATACCCCGGTTTTTCGCCGGTTCCCGCACTAATATTTTTTTTATCTCAACCCGGGCGCCCACTTTTTGCTCTATTCCCGCACTATTATCTTTCAGGATGCGGTATACGCCCCGGCCTACGGTACCAAGGCCCATCAGGCCGACGCTAATTACCTTATCAGTCACTCTCAATCCCTCTTTCCTTAAACATATAACAGCAACTGTCATTAACTAAAGTATTCCGGTCTTCCGACAGCAGGCGGTAATCCCCGTAGTTTAATTTAATATGCGAGTTTACTACGGTCATTTGAATTCACCCCTGGTGACATTATACCGTCTCTTTTTTCCAGGTGTCAAACAATGCTTCATTAAATTTCGGCAAGTGACTTGACAGCTTCGCGAATCAGTTGGTTAAACCTTCATTCAGATACGGGCAAGTATACTATTATACTTGCCCCGCTTCAGTTCTCACCATTCCGCGCTGCACCCTGCCTGCTAAAACTCCCGCTTGAAAAACAGGGCAAACACGGCCAGGGCCAGGACAAAGGCGGCCAGGAAAAAGACCCCGACCCCGCCGCGCCGGTATCCGTTTTTTAGCGCCCACCGGCCGTAAGTGCAGGTGTAATAGGCAACGGCCAGGGGTATCAGCAGCAGCAACCATTTCATGAGCAATCAATCCTCCTTTGACGGAGACGTTTTCAACATAAGACCGGTCCGCCTGACCCTGGTATGCACCGTGACACTGACCTGCGCTTCCGGGTATCTCTCCAGCCAGTTAAAATCGTGCCAGGTTTGCACAGTCCAAAAGTGACGCTTCAACCGGTAGCCGAAGTTGAAGATATCAGCTTTATACTCCTCCTGGGTGCGTTTAATCAAGTTCTGGCACCCCTGCTGGACATACATTGAGAAAGCTTCTTCAATAACTGGTTTGAGGTCCGGGTTCTCGTAGTTGATGCCTTTCAACATCGCTGAGAGATCAGCTTCCAGGTAAATGTCAACATCAATCGTTACAGTCCCGTCTTCATTAATACTGGTTACATATTTGGGGCTGCGCGCCTGGTGAACGGTGAAACCAATCAGCGCGGGCTCATGAAGAACAGGGTCTACAAAAGAAAAGAAACCATTTTCGAATTCGCCCCGCAGCATCAGGTAATACCTGGTTTCCTCGCCGCTGATAGCACCTACCATTTTACTTCCCCGGAACACGGCGGTACCCATAATCTGGGCCTTATTCGCCCCGCTGACCGGTAATTCCCCGGCGAAATACCGGCCAGGCTCATAGCCCCCCCCTTTTTTCAACCCCGGCTTGGCTGTTTCCAGCCCGCCCTCGTGGATGGCCACCAGCGGCAGGCTGGGCTCGGCCGACCAGCTCTTTACATCCTGATGAAAGTTCAAAAACATAGCGTTTTTATAAAATCCATGAGCTCTGGACAAACTCCCGATCAGCTCGTATTGTTTAGTCGGGCTTAATTCAAGGGGAGGCTGGTTTTTTTCCAGGAAATCTTTCGCTTTTCCACGGCAGACAAATACATAGGAAGTTGCCCGGAGTTCGTAGTACCGGCTCATGGTGCTAACCCAGTCCGCGAGGCCTTCTTTGGCCAACTCTTCAGAAAATATATACGCCTTCGTATGCAACAGCGACAAGTGCCTGCCGGTTACCGAGCTTAATTGTTCCAGCCCGGCAAGCGGGCCATAGGTCTCCACACTTTGCACCAGAACATTGCGCCCTTCCTCTTTAGCCCCACCCGCTCCGCCGGCCATTCCGGCGATAACCTTCGTGTTGGCAATGCTGACGGTCACGACCATGTTGTCTTTTTCTCCCTTGTCGAAGCCCATGGCCAGGACATAGGCAGTCTCGTCGGTCTCCCTGCTCCCGAAACAGCCGGTCAATAATAAAACAGAGAGCGCTGTCAGAAATAAAGCGCCCAACCTAGCTGCCCGCACGCCCACTCCTCCCTTTCAGCCAGTACGCGGCGAGAATAAGCAACGGTAACAGGTAGTCGGGAATAAAGACAAGCCTCCTGACAATAATGTCGAGATTCACGGCGGCAGGCATATCCGGCGGCAGGAGGCCAATAATGAACATGGCCAGGCCCAGGGGCCAGATCAGTGGCCGGTAGTCAGGCAGCTTCAGCGACCTGGCCAGGGAAACTGCCGCCCCGTAAAGCACCAGGGAGATTTTCAAGGCTCCGACAATAGTCCAGATCAGGATAAAAATGGCTTCCGGCCGCTGAAAAAAACGTCCGAGGTAAATAGTCCTGGACAGCCTTAAAAAAGGGAGGGTGAATTCTTCGCTGACAGGCCAGTTGTAAGTTAGAACAAGGGTTGCCAGGAGCACGATCAAAATCCCGAAGCTGATCAGCATGGAACGGTAACCAATCCTGGTAAAGTATGTGACTCCACCCATGGCCTGTACTATTACCGCGGCTAAAATTACTTCAGTTATTCCGGAGGTAGCATAAGTGCCAAGGAAAAAATCTCTCGACGCTCCTTTCCCAAACATTGGCAACAAATTGCAAAACTCCCAAAGTGGTATTAAAGAAAGGATCGTAACAAGCAGCCCGACTAATACATACAAATAAATAAGGCGGGCTGTCCGCGCCAGGGCCTCAACACCCAGGTACGCCCCTAACAACCCCATCGCCAAAAAAGAAAAAGCTATTATGCTGATAGGCGCAAAACGCAGGGTGGTGTTCAGCATTGCTTCACTGAACTCCCTGAGAAAAAGGGCGCCCAGCATTTCGAAAGCTGACACCACAATAAGAACATTCACTGCCGTTCCGATAAACGGGCCGAAGGCCTGCTCGGCGGTTTCGATAATGGTATAGCCGGGGTTTTTTTTGAGGACCAGCGATATCAGATATACCCCCACCAGGGTTACGGCCAGCCCGCCAACCGGCGTCATCCAGGCAGCCGGGCCGGCAATTTCCACCAGAAATCTCGGATAGGACAAGAAGCTCCTGGCCAGGCTGGAGAGGGCCAGCAGGGCGATCGCCTCAGCCGGGCCAAATGTGCCTTCTTTAACCATTTTTACCACCATTCTCAGGCCCAATCCAGCTTCTGGAAACATCCGGCTGGCGGTTAATATCCTGCGGGTTCAGGTAGTCCGGCCGCTTTTCGTGAAAGAACACCGGCAGCCGGGTAACCACGTCCGCGCCGGCGACGGTCCTGGGCCCGATTGGGGCCAGGTACGGCACGCCGAAAGATTTTAAATTGGCTGTCAAAACGATCTGGCTGAACAGCCCGACGGCGATCCCGAAAAAACCCATTGTCGCTCCCAGCATGATGTAAAAAAAACGGTAGATCCGCAGGGTGAAAGCCAGGGAAAAGTATGGAATGGCAAAGCTGGACAGCCCGGTTACGGCTACCAGGATCACCAAAACTGGATTGACGATGTTGGCCTGAACGGCGGCCTGGCCTAAAACCAGCGCGCCGATGATGCCGATGGTCGTACCCATGATGCCGGGTATGCGCAGCCCCGCCTCCCGGATCAGCTCAAAGGAAATTTCCATCAAGAGCACCTCGACCAGAGAGGGGAAGGGGACTTTTTCACGGTTCCCGGCGATGGCTAGGAGCAGCTCTGTAGGGATCATTTCGTGGTGGAACAGCACAATAGACAGGTAGACCCCCGGCGCCAGGAAAGCCAGGTAAAAAGCCAGGGCGCGCAGGTAACGGATGAAAGTGCCGAGCTGCCAGCGGCTGTAGACGTCCTCACCGGTTTGCATCATTTCATACATGGTGGCAGGCACAATCAGGACGAAGGGGCTGCCGTCGACGATGATGGCCACTCTTCCCTCGACAATGCTTGAGGCTACACGGTCGGGGCGTTCCGTGGCCAATATCGTCGGGTTTAAATTATAGGGGTTGTCCTGGATAAATTCTTCGAGCACCCCGCTGTCCACAATGAAGTCCGTCTTAATGCTTTCAATTCTTCTTTTCACCTCCGCCACCAGAGCGGGGTTGGCCAGGTCGCGCAGGTACATAACCGCCACATTAACCCGGTTGCGGGCGCCTACCTTTAATAATTCCGTGGTCAGGTTTTCGTTTTTGATTAATTTCCTGATCAGGGCCGTGTTGGTGCGCAGGGTTTCCCCGAATGCTTCTTGCGGCCCGCGGAGTACTTGCTCGATAACGGGCTTTTCCACCCCCCGGTGCTCCCATCCCTTGGTTTCAACCAGCACCGCTTCGGCGCATCCTTCCAGAAACAAGGCCGTATCGCCGTAGTTCACCGCGTCCAGAATATCACGGAACCGTGACTGGACAGAAACCTGGTTGCCCGGCAGCAGCCTTTCTTTAACATATGAGGACAGCTTGCCTTTATCCGGCGGGGCGGGCCGGGCGGCAAAAAGCATTAAAGCCTGAAACAGCAAGTCCTGGACAGACTTGTCCACCAAACCGTCAATGAAAACGACAAAGCCGTCAATCGACGGGTTTGTTCCGATGACAATATCTCTTATTATGATATCTTTATTTTCCGGCATCCCGTATAATTCCTCGATAGTTTCCCGGTTTTCCGCAAGCGAAGCGCTAACCGGCAGGTCGTCTACCACCGGTTTTCCATGCGCTTGCCCGGAGGTTTGCCCTGTTTGAACATCTCCCGCCTTACCGCTGTCTTTGACCTTTTTGGGTTTTTCCGTAAGTTTACCGGCGGGACGGACGGGCTTTTTAAAGGAGCGGCGGCCGGCCGGCGCTTTTTCTTGATCGCCGGGGGCGGCTTCACCACCAGAGGGGGGTTCGCTCTTCCGGGTTGTTTGCTTTTCTTCAGCCGTTTCCTCCAGGACAAACCCTTCGCGGTCGGGGTTTTCCTGGTAGGTAATCAACTTGAGTAAACTTACAAGAATGCTCATGCCACACCTGCCATTTTCAATCATTTGGTAAATATGTTGCCCTAATTGGGATTTACTATCCTGTTAATTTTTACTAAGCAAGCAAGCTATTTTTACGAATCAAGGACAAATAAGAAACTTCTTGTCCAATTATTTAAAAGCGTAATTTACCGTGTTGCTTTCAGACCGCTGAAGACCGTTGCGGTTCAAATATTGTCGCTATTGCCACGACGCCTGTCAAGCTAAAGGATTCCCGCCAGATGCTTGATAATGTCCAGGTTGGTATTGTAGACAAATTGCTTAATCCCCGGCGCGGTTAAAATAGCGATAAGGTGGTCGTAATCTTTATTGGTGAAACGGTTCAGCACTTTTCTCAACTTAATGGAAGCCCAGATGTTTTCTTTTAGACGCGCCAAGTAATCCTCATATTTTCCCCCTTCGACTATTGACCTGGCTGCATACACTCCGCTTCTGATTGCGTCAAATAACGCGAACCCCAATACCGGTTCCATAAATCCCCCGGCGTTGCCGGCAAAAAGAATATTGCCAACCTGGTGGGGATAAACAAATCCGGATACGTGTTCCCAATCCCAAAGCGAGCTAATTTTAAAAGTAAAATTTTCTATTTGCCAGAATTTTTTCCAATAATCAACGATGTTTTTTCTGTTGGCGTTGGATACAACCAAAATCAGAGAGGCACTCTCGTGGTTAAATGGCGTGAGGTAGGCGTACCCGCTTTTTGCGTACTCCGTATTAAGCCACATTTTTATTTCATCAGTTTCAAATGAACCTAAAACTGTCGCCCCCATCAGCCAGGTTTTATAAACATCCTCCCAGCAGCCTAGTATTTTAGTAATGTCATAAGTACCCGAGGCAACAATTACATAATCGTACTTCCGGGCGAGAGCCGCGCAATCAGCTCTGAAATTATATCTAACGGGCGTTTTTACCAATGAGAAGAGCTGATTTTCAACAGCATCAACCCCTTGCCCTCTTTTGATCAAGTAGCCCAACTTTCCACAAATAGAACCTGAAGCCCGGGGAGCGTACATGGTAACCTTATTAACCAAATTCAACGGTTTAATGGAAATATGGCAGCTTTCCTTAATTTCCTCAATCTGGTCTTTTACCGGCCTGTTCATGACCTGCAAGAGTACGCCAACGTGTTCAACAAGGTCCCCGCTGCGGGGCCGCTGTTCATATATATCCGGTTTAACCCCGTGCCGCTCCAATTCATGAGCGCAGGCTAAACCACTAACACCGGCGCCGATGATGGCGACTCTCAATTTTTTAACCCCTTTCATCTTTGACATAAAACTTTTGCGTTTAATTTTGAATCGTAATAATGCATTAAATAGCCAGGTACACTAATAATAATCACTAATTTTTCTTAAGGGCTAATTTGGAAGGGCGGGTCGTGACACTATAGAGAAAAGCAAGCATAGTAAGGCCCGCAATTAGTAAAAAATAACTGTACCCCAGTTTCCAGTTCGGGTAAGCAATGCCGCCCAGGCTGTAAACCGCCGCCTCGACGGCAAGATAAAAAACCGCGATATATGCTGTATATAAGAATCTGTCCTTCCACCGCCCGGGTAACCGGCACAGATAAATGATTGACATCGCATAAGTACCGAAATACTGAAATAAGGGTATCCCTCCGATATAAATAATCCCGTCCGGGTAATTGTACAGGTTTAGCTTAATCGCGATGTAATCTATGGAGGCCATCATGGCAACACCGATAAAACCAGCCAGCCAAAACTCAGGATAACGTTTTTTAACAAAAACCAAGCATATTGTCCAGGCGAAAAGCGCAAAAAGTATATGGGACATAAACTTAACCTTTCTCAATTATTACAGTATTATTACAGTATTATTACAGTATTATTACAGTAACCATACGGGCATGAGCGCTGCTCAATTTGATGAGCTATCGTATTTTGGTTAAAAATTTAAACCAGGAAAAAACCAACAAACCGATTAGCAGCGAGTACAAAGTAAATTCAAGCAGGTTCAAATTATCGAACCTCCTTTTTCAATACGGCCTACCCGGTTCAACTTAAGCGTATCCACCAACCAGGTGAAGCCGGTGAATACAAGCAAATTTATAAAAATACTGGCCTGGTGATTCCAATGGTTATACTCCAACACGCCAATTTTTACATAAAGATGCTCTTCAATGGAAAAAAGGGCTACTACAACCAGGATGTTCAAGGCTTGCATCCAACGTGACACCGGCATGGACTGGGTAAACAAAACGCCAACGGTGAAAACCACCCCGAAGGTAAAATAAACAGAAGAACCCAGGATATGGGTTATATTTTTTACATGATACAAATCCATCTTCATTGCCGCGGTATCCACCAGTATTTGCAGGATGGAAGCAATAGCCCCGCCCCATATAGTGTATTTAAGCCGGGACCAGTCCACCAGCAGGAAAAAAATAATCCAGGCAATAACTAAGCTGATCGGCCAGGCGTATTCAGGCAAATATTGCACCCTCCCTTCAAGCGGCAAGTGACAAGACTTATATATTGATTAATGTTTCCCCCATGAGTAAAAAATATGAACAGATGCTCAAGTACGCCTGAACAAGAACAAAAAGCCGCCCTATCGGGCGGTTCTTCCTTTTCTAGAAGATATCTTCTAAGCTGTTTTGCCATGGCTCTTTAGGACGCATTTCTCCTCCGCATTTTTCGCAGACAAACCTGGGAGGTACCGTCGGA
>NZ_JAKOAV010000026.1 GCF_029478095.1 Pelotomaculum isophthalicicum JI
ATTCCTAAAAAACGTTGTATCCGTCGAGGGGAGACGACGGCCCCCGGCCGCGCGCCGCGCGGTGTAGGCGGGATTTCAGTCGCCCTACGGGCTCCTTACATCCCGCCTACACCGGCAAGTCCCCATCACGAAATGTTAGTGTGGATGAAAGGTGGGGATGCCGAAAAATCAAGATATTCTGTAATACCAAGAGTTTTTTAGCCGGACAAATGTCCTAAATGTAAAACAACTGGGAGGGTACCCTTTTTTCAGGAGTCGCAAAGGGTTTATAGTAAACTTAAAGATGGTTAAAAAAATCATACCTTGTGGTAGAAGTAGCTTTGAACTTGTTATGGCTAATACAGATAAAAGACCGCTTCTGACTTGGGAAAATGCTAAAATATTAGAAAACATGACAAATTCCAAAGTCTTATAAACATTTTCAAGGGTTTTTAAACGAACCCTTTTTTTGAATCGGTATCAAGTCTTATGCAATTTTAGACAACGAATATACGAAGATAGACATGAAAATGCGGTTTATAGACATAATCCATAGACAAGTTCTTTTATAAATGCTAAATTATTATCACCAAAATATGGGTGGCGAAAATCTATACGCGGGGGTGATTCCAGTGGGCCAATATTAGTTAAATCTTTGTAAAGCAAATCATGAAAGCTGCAACTATCATACACATTTACTCTTACATCATATATTTTAATTAATTACAGTAGTTATGCACTTGCAGTAAATTAGTGCCAAAAAAATTTTTAGAAAATCTCTAAAATCTCTTGACATTTTCAAAATCGCCCAATAATCGAAATGGATGGTATTTTTTGCCATTACATTATCGATACGGGTGATACAAAAGATGAACTTGCAAAAACCGGCCTTTGAAAACAAACAACATGGTCCTGGTGGCGGTATTCCACTTCTGAAGAGTCTTTGGGAGAAATTTGACCTCTCGCTGCTCTTTTTGCAGACGGGTATTGTCAAGCATTCCGGTATTTCCGGTTGGTTGATGTCTTTTGCCTATATTTGTGGCTTGATTGCTCAAAAGCCTTCGGTAAACCAGAATGCAGATTTTACCTCGGATTCTCCCATTCTGAAGGTTTTGTTAAAAGGTGAATCCATCAGCCAGTCTGCTTTCAGCCGTTTTTTCCGAAACCCTTTGAGTGGCTCCAGTTTGCGGTAGGCCGTGTCCAAAGGCTTCAGGAACGCCCGGAATCCCGGTTATCCGAAGGGGATGTGATTGCTTTGGATGACACCAAAGTGGCCCACCCGTTTGGGAAAAAACTTCCCTTCCTATGCTGGCTATTTGATAGTTCTACCCGGAATCATGTCTGGTGTATGAACTTGATTTCCACCTATGCCGTTTTGAAAAACGGTTTGGAATACCCTCTCTTCTGGCGATTTTGGCGTAAAACCGAAAGCCGGAATGACAAACAAACCAAGCTGGAATTGGCACGGAAAATGCTCCTGGATCTCCGCAGTACCTGGCGTGAACGGCTATGGGTAGCTATGGACCGCTGGTTTATATGCAAGAATTTCTTCAACTGGCTGGCCGAACACAACTTCGACTGGGTGACCAAGGCCGGGAAAAACACCGTTTTGTATTGCAAATACTTCGATCCGGTATCCCGGAAAGAGCAATATAAGAAGGTCAACCCGAAAGAACTGCTCCGCAGCATTTATGCAAAGCTCTGCAAACTCGAAAAGGGTGGAATAATCAGCATTCCTGATGTCTACATCAAGCTTTCCTATGAAACCACCAACCGTAAAGGCGAGCCGGTGAGACGGTGGCGGTATGTCCCGATTGCAGCGGTTGCGTCTACGTACCGGAAAGAGCCGGTCACCGTGGACGGGATTCTTCAAGAGGATGATGAAAGTGCTGCCTGCCGGATGCCTACCTGTTGATCAGCAACCGGCATGACGCGCCGGAAGAAGTGGCAGCGGCTTACGTTAAACGCTGGCGGATTGAAGTGTTTTACCGCACTGCCAAACAGGAACCGGGACTCACAAATTGCCATTCGCGGTCGGAAGCTTCGCATTTTGCTCACATGGAACTGCTTTTTACCGCAGAAACCCTTCTATGCTACGCAAAATGGGAATGCAATAAAGAAGGCGCCGAAGAAGCCCTTTCCCACTGCGAAATGGTTAGATGCTTATTCAACGCCAGTCATCGGATTTGCTCTCATGAGCAACAAATCCAAGTCTATTTTGACACAACTGGCGATCGGTTTTCAAGGTTCATCGAAAAATTTTGGCCCCCACATCCATTTTTCTGGTTGTGGAATTGGTGCTATTTACCTGCAACTGCATAACTCATGTTAATTAGATTAATAACTTTATAAATTTAGGAGGAATAAATCTGAAAAGATTTCTTGCAACTCTAACTACCCTCTGTTTACTAATTATACTAGCAGCAACAATAGCTTATGCTAACCCGTCTAGTGAAAGTAATCTTAGTACCTGGGATGTCGAGCTTCAGCAGCAGAAAGCGGCTGAACAGCCATTAGCTTCGGACGAAGCAATTAAAAAGTTTAACGAAAACAAAGCAATCGCTGAACAACAAAAAGCAGAAGCGGATCAAAAAGCTATAGAAAAAATAATCCAAGGGGCGAAAACGTCAGAAGATAGCAATAAAATTTCCCCAGGCTTTGAATTGAATAAGGACAAAAGTTTAGCAACACCTGCTTCAGGATTAGTATGGTGGTATTATTTACCTAATAATGACAAATCAAAAGGTGGTTCCGGTGTAGGTTGGAGTGGTTCTTCTTGGGCGGCCTCCGATGATATCAGAAATGGTTCGAGAGCGGAACTATATGGTGCCTATTGGGCAAAAGCTTGGGGATGGAATTACTACACACCCTCTACGACAGGGAACTATTCTGTATTAACTAAGTTTTATGTTACAGGACGTATTATTAGCGGTAGTTCATTAGCGGTAAGAGTTAAAGTTACTGACACCACTACTGGTCAAACCGTAACAAGAACTATTTTTAACCCCGGTGCCGGGTATTACAATAATCAATGCGTTGAAGAAGCGGAACAATTTTACTTACAAGGTGGGCATAGATACGCGTTCACATTTGAGACGGAAACTAATTCAAGTGCTCTAGCCTCCGCAACATTTAGCGATTTCTACGAAAAGGAAATAGGAGGGGTACAGCGAAAAATCTATTTCTATAGTATGAGTTTGTCCAATTAAGAGGTGACTGATGGATTTTAGCATTATTATAGGATTGTTGCTATTTATAGCGTTAGTTTACTATTTTTATCAAGCATATACTTCACAGAAAAACAAAAAGAGGATTGTGGATTTGTTAGCAGTAGGCGTTATTCTTTGGGTAGCCCCAAAATTAAGTACTTACATTAACAAAGAACCATTCGAGGTAAGTGGAATATTGATATTCGCTTATGGATGGGGAATATTTATCATTGAGAAATTCTGGGAAGGGTTTGATGGAAAGAAGTAAAAATCACCTAAAGAAAAGGGCTGAATCAAGTGCCGCCATTCGCGCTATTTGACTTTGCCAGTGTAAATCCTCTATGTCCATCAGTATTTCGCTAAGACTCTATTTGATAGGAATCTAGGTCTCCGTGCCGAAAATGTCCAAAACTTGTATGCCACAAAATGCACCGACATAATATGAGTGCGAATCTAAACAAAAGTAACAATTCGGAATTTTTTCGCGTAAAAAGGCTCAATAATCAGCTAATACCTGACTATTGAGCCTTAACAATAGCTTGAGTAAAAACCAATAAATTTTAAAAGGTAAATTACAAATATGATTTATAACTTTTTATATCATTCTTACTTAACGGCTTTTTTTTCTCAATAGAATGCGGTGGTATCTCCTCATATTCCTTTGTATTAGAAATTTCGTCTTTGAGTGCATCTCCTTCAATGAAGTAATCAATAATAAGGCTACTTTATGCATTACACAAAGCTATGCGGCATGTCTTGGGCCTTGTGGCCGCATTCATTATCTAATCAATACCTGCTAAGGCCACTGAGGTCGAAACGAGGGACATATTCCTCCGTTGCCGCTGCTAAATCTTGCATGTAGCCGTTTTGCAGTCCGGCTTTATCGAAATATTCCAGTACGGCTTGATACTCTACCGGAGAAAGACGGCGGTTGATTTCCGGATGCCGGCGGGCTTGCCAGAGCGGCACGTATTGGCTCATGATACTGACAAAAGTTTCGGCAGGCAAATTGGAGTGTATCCATTCCAGTATGCGGCAAGCAGCGTCGCGCTGGCCGGGCAGGACCAGATGGCGGATCAGTAGACCTCGTACGGCTAAGCCTTCTTCGCTGAAAGTCAGGTTTCCCACCTGACGGTGCATCTCCAAAACGACGGCTGCGGCGACTGCGAAGTAGTTTTTTACCCCGCTGTAGCGGGAGGCTGCTTCCTCCGTGAAGTATTTCAGGTCGGGCAGGTAGATGTCCACCAGCCCATCCAGCAGTCGCAGTGCCGCCACGTTTTCGTAGGCGTTGGAGTTATACACGACAGGTATTTTCAGACCCTGGTTTTTCGCCTGGCGCAGGGCGGCGGCAATAACCGGTATGTACGGGGTGGGGGAGACCAGGTTCAGATTGTGCGCCCCGGCGGTTTGGCGCTGCAAAAATACTTCAGCCAATTCGGTTGCCGACAGGTCTTTTCCGGTGTCTCCCCAACTGATCTCGTGGTTCTGGCAGTAGACACAGCGCAGGTTGCAGCGGGAAAAAAAGACTGTGCCTGAGCCGCGGCTGCCGCTGATGCACGGTTCTTCCCCGTGGTGCTGCGCGGCTAGGGCGACTGTGGCGGCAGCCCCCGCGCCGCAAAAGCCGGTTTCGCCGCGCAGCCGGTCCGCCATGCACCGGCGCGGGCAAAGTTCGCACCGGCGTAATGCCGCCATGGCTGTTTCGGCCATCTCTTATAGTGCTCCTTTCCTATTAATCCGGTTCCGCGACTGGTTCCGGAGCAGTTATGGAATCCCGGCGCGGCGGCCGGGGGCCGAAAAACTGGTAGTAGTCGCACTGGATCCGTCCGTTGTACAGCTTGCGCTTTTTATCGGCCCGTCTGCCGAATAGCTTCTCGAATTCGTGGTGAGCGGTCAATACATAGAATGACCAGGTATCCAAGGCTTTGAAAACCTGTCCCATTTCCCGGTAGAGGCGGCTGACGGCCGGCAGGTCTTCCAAACGCTGCCCGTAAGGAGGGTTGCAGATAATGTACCCGTATTTCTGCCGTGCTCTCAATTCGGCCACCGGGGACTGCTGCCAATGGATCTGGTCTTCCACTCCCGCGAGGCGGGCATGATACCGGGCTAGACTTAAAACATCTTTGTCGATGTCTGTTCCCCGGATAATTAATTGCCGTCGGCGGTGGATTACATCTTCCGCTTCCTGACGCGCTTCCCGCCATAGCTGGGCAGGCACAACCGGCCATTTTTCAGCGTCAAACTCCCGTTTCAAGCCCGGCGCCCGGTTCAGGCCGATTAGCGCCGCTTCTATGGGGATAGTGCCCGAGCCGCACATGGGGTCAATCAGGACGCGCTCAGGTTTCCAGCGGCTTAAGCTAATCATGGCGGCGGCCAGAGTCTCCTTGAGTGGGGCGGCTCCCGTCAATTTACGGTAGCCGCGCTTGTGCAGGCCCGCGCCGCTGGTGTCAATCGTCAGGGTGGCCACGTCTTTCAATAGAGCTACTTCGATGGTATACCGGGGGCCGGTTTCTTCAAACCACTGCCTGCGGTACCGCTGCTTCATTTTTTCAACCACCGCTTTCTTGACGATGGCCTGGCAGTCGGGAACGCTGAACAGCTTGGAATTTATCGACTTGCCCTGCACGGGAAAGACGGCGTTTTCAGGAATCCAGTCCGGCCAGGGCAAGGCCTTGGTTTTTTCAAAGAGTTCATCAAACGAAAAAACCTGGAACTCGCCTATTTTGACAAGTACCCGGTCCGCGCTGCGCAGCCACAGGTTAGCCCGGCAGATAGCGCTCTCATCGGCCTTGAAGGTCACTCTGCCGTTTTCCACAACGGTCCGCTCATAGCCCAACGCACGGATTTCCCGCGCCACCACCGCTTCCAGGCCAAAAGCGGTGGTGGCGATTAATTCAACTTCGGCCATACTCGATAATCACCTGCTTGTCATCTTGATTATAAAGTTGTCGCCGTATGAAGGTAAGTGCTACGCCATACTGAGCTAACTTATATAAGTATGTTTTATATTTACTCTTGTTTATATGTTGCTGCCGGAAAGCCTGCTTTTTCCGCTGCCGACAGCCCGGCTACCCAACCGGTGGAGAAAGCTATTTGCATGTTAAACCCGCCGGTGTACGCGTCCACGTCGATCACTTCGCCGGCGAAATACAGGCCGTCAACCAGGCGCGAAGCCATGGTGCGGGGGTCAAGCTCCCGCACGCTAACCCCGCCGGCGGTGACCATCGCTTCGGCAAGCGGCCGTGTTCCCGTTATGGTGAAGGGCAGATTTTTAAACAGCCGGGCGGCTTCACGCCAGGCTCCTTTGCTTGTTTCACCGGACTTTTGGTGTTCGCTCACCTGGAGCATTCTGGCGCATATGGCCGCGAGACGGCCGGGCAGCAATTGTTTAATAATGTTGATTATAGCTTTTTGCGGCTGTTCAGAAGCCATGGAAAGCAGCAAGTCGGCCAAGCTTTCCTCGCTCATTTCCGGTAAAACATCCATCAGCAGGCATAGATCACAGACACCGGCGGCAGTTTTTTGTTTGGAAACCACCCGGCTTAACCTGAGCGCGGCCGGTCCGGAAATGCCAAAGTGGGTAAAAACAACATCACCCCGCTCAATGGCGATTGTTTTGCCTTCAGCAGTAGTTAGAGTAAGCAAGGGGTTTGTTATGGACAATCCCTGCAGCTGTCTGCATAGATGCTGTTCGGCAAGGCATAGCGGCACCAGGCCGGGATGACGCGGGGTAACCTGGTGGCCGGCTTGTCTCGCGAGCGCGTAACCGTCTCCCGTTGAGCCGGTTTGCGGATAAGAAGCCCCGCCGGTGGCGATAACAGCCGTTTTACCGGCAAATATGCGCCGCCCGGCGGCAATTACTCCCTGACAGCGGCGGTTTGCCAGTAATAATTCAGCTGCCCTGACCAGATAGATTAACCGCACGCCTGAGACCGTCAAATATTCCTCCAGGGCGTCGACCACTTTACCGGCTTGTTCGTTAACCGGAAAAACCCGGCCGCATTCCTCTTCTTTTGTAGGCACGCCCAGTTCTTTTAAAAATTTTCTGCAGTCCGCGCTGGAGAAGCGGGATAAAGCGCTGAACAGATATCTCCCGTTTCCCGGAACATTATTAATAAAATCATTCAGTGAAGCAGTATTGGTCAAATTGCCCCGCCCGCCTCCGGTGATGCTCATTTTGCGTCCCAGACGCTCATTTTTTTCCAGTAAAGTCACTTTCGCTCCCGATATTACGGCGGCCGCGGCTGCAAACATGCCTGCCGGGCCACCGCCGACCACCAGAACGTCTGACGTGTCCGGGTTGTTTTCTTGTCTGCCCATTTACTGCTCCTCATTATAATCAGATTCGTATGAATGTTTGCAAAGATAATGCATTTACAGGTAAGAGGCCGGGAATTACGATAGCAAAACTGAGCATTCTTTTAACGGGATTTTAATCTATAAAACAAAAAAACACAAGCAAAATTGCCTAATGGCTAAGGATGCTCCAAGCTTAGTAAAATTTATTGCCCATTTGATAATAATAGTGAGGAACAATAGTGAGGAACAAAAAGTTGCTGTATGTGGAAAGGAGATTGTTTCAGCCATGCCGAACTATACCTGTTGCCGACAGCTATCAATAAAACGAGGAAGGTGGTAAGACATATGTCTGAATGGTATATTATTCTCGTCATAACATCTGACGGTCAGCAGCGCGTTGCCATTTCCACGGAGCAGGACGGTCCGGTGATGGCTACTGCCGCCACGAGGGAGGAAGCGGTTGAAAGCGCAAAAAGTTTGTCCACTATGACCGGTTTACCGTTATACAACCAGGAAACCGACGAATGATTTGCTCCTTGCCGGACATGCTCCGGAAACAAATTTAAGATATAATCTGTTTAAGAAACGCGGTTGCCAGCTCAGTTGACAATCGTGAGAGAGGTGGAGCAATGAATATTCTGGTAACGGGTGGCGCCGGTTATATCGGCAGCCACACCGTCCGTGCGCTTGTCAATAAAAAACACCGGGTGGTGGTGCTGGATAACCTATCCAAAGGGCATCCGGCAGCCGTCAAAGAGATAGAGTTAGTGCGGGGGGATACATCCGACAGACAATTGTTGAAACGTCTTCTTACCGGGTGTAATATTGAAGCGGTAATGCACTTTGCCGCCAGCAGCCTGGTTGGCGAGTCTGTTCGCCTGCCGTCTGATTACTACCGTAACAACGTGGTGAACGGTTTGACGCTGCTGGATGCCGCTGTTGAAGCCGGAGTGCGCTACTTTGTGTTTTCTTCAACCGCGGCGGTCTACGGTGAGCCTATTGAAGTGCCTATAACGGAAAACCACCCGGCGACCCCTTTAAATCCTTACGGGGCGACCAAGCTGGCTTTGGAAGGCGCGATGCGCTGGTACGGGGAGGCCTACGGCTTGCGCTACACTTCCCTGCGTTATTTTAACGCAGCGGGAGCCGACCCGGCCGGAGATATCGGAGAGGATCACGAACCCGAAACCCATTTGATTCCCCTGGTGATGAAGGCGGCTCTTGGGTTGATACCGCAGCTTGAAATATTTGGGGACGATTATCCCACTCCGGACGGCACCTGTGTCAGGGACTATATTCACGTCAACGATCTGGCGGATGCTCATATTCTGGCCTTGGAGGCAATGGCGGGGGGGGCTGGTTCAAATATTTACAATCTGGGCAATGGCAACGGTTACTCTGTCCTGGAGGTAATCGAAACTGCTAAAGCTGTAACAGGCAGCTCTATTCCTGTAAAATACGCGGCGCGGCGGGCGGGTGACCCGGCGGTGCTGGTGGCGGGTTCGGAAAGAATCAAGGATGAATTGGGCTGGAGGCCAGCTTTCCCCGGCTTGCGTGAAATTATCGAGACAGCCTGGCGTTGGCACAGCAATCATCCCGGGGGATATGAAAAATAAGCTATTAACCCTACAGTGTACTTGACAGTTGGTAAAATATTTATTGGCTGTTATTTTTACTGCTTCCGGCTGGTTATTTTAGAATAGATATGAATGGTTCTAATGGAACTAGCATATATAAAGTAAGTAATGTGCAAAAGTTAAAAAATGGATAAGAAAGAGCATGCGTGTTATAATTATTACTAACTATGATTAGAGGGGGTTAGTGGAGGCTATGATCAACCCGCAGATTTTTCGTCAATATGATGTCCGGGGAGTAGCCGGGCGTGATCTTACAGACGATACTGTTGAGTTGCTGGGAAAAGCCTTCGGCACATATGTCAGGAGATCCGGCACCAACAAGGTTTTAGTGGGCAGGGACAACCGTCTCAGCTCCGAGCGGTTGCGCAACGCTATAATTAACGGGCTGCTATCTACCGGCTGTGATGTAATCGACATTGGCCTGGTAGTCACACCGATGCTATACTACGCCAGGGTTCATTACGAGATTGATGGCGGGGTAATGATTACCGGGAGTCATAATCCGCCCGATGAAAACGGGTTCAAACTTGCTCTAGGCAGTGGTACCATATATGGCGCGGATATCCAAAAGCTGCAAAGTCTGATGGACGAAAAGGATTTTATTACAGGTTCGGGCAAACTGGAGAAGCGGGACGGGGTGCTGCCTTATCTGGCCATGCTGAAGGAAAAAATACATCTTGGACCGCGCAAGCTAAAAGTAGCGGTGGATTGCGGCAACGGAACGGCCGCTTTGTTTGCCGAACAGGTTTTGCACAACTGGGGCTGTGAGGTGGTCCCTTTGTATTGCACGTCTGACGGAGCTTTTCCGAACCACCAGCCCGACCCTGTCAAGACGGCGAATTTGGCTGATCTAAGAAAAGCTGTGACAGAGCAGGGGGCGGACCTGGGAGTTGCCTTTGACGGTGACGCGGACAGGATCGGGGTTGTGGACGGGTCCGGGGGGATTATCTGGGGAGACATGCTAATGTGTCTTTACTGGCGGGAAATAATGGCTAAACATCCCGGGGCGCAAGCAATCATCGAGGTAAAATGCTCCCAGGCTCTGGTGGACGAGGTTATCCGGTTGGGCGGAAAACCTTTCTTCTATAAAACGGGACACTCTTTGATTAAGGCGAAAATGAAAGAAGTCGGGTCTGTTTTTACCGGTGAGATGTCCGGGCATATGTTTTTTGCCGATGAGTATTATGGTTTCGACGACGCTTTTTATGCCGCCGGGCGGTTATTAAGAATTTTATCCCATTCAGATGAAAAGCTTTCGCAAATGCTGGCGGGCTTGCCAAAATATTATTCCACGGCGGAAACCAGGGTTCCCTGCCCTGATCAAGATAAGTTCGAGGTGGTGCGGGGGTTGGTGGAGCAGTTCAGAAAGGAATATGAAGTGATTGACGTCGACGGCGTACGGGTGTTGTTCGGCGACGGATGGGGATTGGTGCGCGCATCCAATACTCAGCCGGTTTTAGTGGCCCGTTGCGAGGCGAAATCGAAAGAAGGCCTGCAGCGGATCTGTTCGATTATGCAGGCGGCGCTGGAGAAATTTCCGCAAGTTGAGCACTTTGAGTGGGATTATTAGAAACATTTATTTTATTAAATGACAAGAAAGAAAAGCCGATCTGTGAAAGACGGCTTTTTTTTGTGTTTAGCCGCATTGCATACCAAAGGCCGGCCAATGACGAATTTGTTCTTGTTATATTTGAAGTTAATCCTTGACAACGGTAAAAAATGAGAGATATACTTTAATTCATGAATCATTCAAAATATTAACTATTTAAACGAGGGAGTGAATATGGATTCTGAAAAACTAAACCTTTATCTGGAGCGCCTGGATGAAGTCTTTCAACACATAGCCCGGCGTTTGCATGCGGAACTGGCTCAAAATATGGTTAACGGCATAACAATGAGCCAGTTTGTCGTGTTAAAAAAGCTCAATGAAAAGGGAAGGGTCACTGTTTCTGAAGTTGCCGAGGGACTGAATGTTTCATTGAGCGCCATTACCGCCCTGGCTGACCGGCTGCATAAAGCAGGCCTGGTGGACAGGTGCCGTGATGAACAAGACCGTCGTCTGGTGTTGCTTACGTTAACCGCAGAAGGGGAAAATACTGTTTCGACCTGCCGGAAGGCCCGCTCAAAGGTGGTCGAGAAATACTTGAGCAAGTTGCCGGAAGAAGATGTTAAACATCTCGTTCAGATATACGAAAAAGTCTTGGCCTTAATGAGGGCGGAAGGCTAATAGCAAGTCTGGTATCAGTGCCGTTTGCGCGGAGCAATTATGTATTCTGTTTTTAGGGGAGATGAAGGTGAAGAAGAAGGGCCTATTTATTGGTGTGCTGGTGGCTATGGTAGTTACACTCGCGGCAGTATCGGGCTATTACTGGTACAAGAACGCGCATTATGTGGATACTGAAGACGCGAGTGTGACGGGAACGATAGTGAAAGTCAGTCCCCAAGTTACGTCAAGGTTGATTGAGATAAACGTTGGTGAAGGTGATACGGTGCGGGCGGGGGACATTATTGCCAGACAGGACGATATTTCTCTGCCGACAGCCACTAGTGTGGATTTAACTGTAATCAAGGCGCCGATAAAAGGGACTATTTTGAAGAAGGTCGGCAATGTCGGCGAGGTGGGAACGCCGGGCTCGGCAGTGGTGATGATGGCGGACCTGAGTGATCTTTACATCACTGCGAACGTGGAAGAAACCGACTTATATAAAGTAAAATTGGGCCAAAAGGTGGACTTTACCGTCGACAGTATCCCGGGCATAAATTTTTACGGAGAGGTTTACTCACTGGGGGAGGCCACTGCTTCTACTTTTTCCCTGCTGCCCGCCCAGAACACCAGCGGCAGTTTTACTAAGGTAGTGCAAAGGGTGCCGGTTAAAATAAGCATTAAGAACAACCAAGGCCAAAGATTGCTGCCGGGCATGAACGCCATAGTCAGAATCCACGTTAAATGAGGTGAGCGGCAGTGGAAAGTGATATGAACCCACCGTCTCAGATGCAAACTGCCGCTGCCGGGAAAAACGGACCGGGCGGCGGACCACCGGGGACAGGAGAAACGGTTTCAGGGAAATTCCCTTTGGCTGCCTTGCTTACTCTGGTTGTTGGCGGGTTTATGGCCATTCTTGACGGCAGTATTGTCAATGTGGCCCTGCCGAAAATGATGTCCATTTTCGGGGTGACGGCGGACGAGGTGCAGTGGGTGATGACCGCCTACCTGCTGGCATCGGGTGTCGTTGTGCCGGTAACAGGGTATCTGGGCGACCGCTTCGGAATGAAAAGCATGTACATATTTTCCCTGGTCTCATTTACGGCCGGTTCCTTAATTTGCGGATTGGCCTGGAGCAACAATTCTTTGGTCGCGGCAAGGGTGATCCAGGCGGTCGGTGGCGGCATGATTATGCCGGTGAGCATGTCCATGATTTACCTGATCGTGCCGAGGGAAAAAATAGGCATGGCCCTGGGGATCTGGGGCATCGCCGCCATGGCGGCGCCGTCCATCGGGCCGACTCTCGGCGGCTATCTGGTCGACCACTTTAGCTGGCAGTGGATATTTACAATTAATATACCGGTTGGTCTGGGGGCTACTTTCCTGGCTGTGGCGTTATTACATGAGACCCCCAGGAGAACAGACCTGAAGCCGGATATTCCAGGCATTGTTTTAAGCGCGGCTGCTTGTTTCGCCTTGCTGCTGGCGCTCAGCGAAGGACAGGACAAAGGGTGGACTTCGCTTTATATTGTCGACTTGTTTATCTTTTCCGGGTTTACGGCAATACTATTTATTATATGGGAACTGAACACGCCGGAGCCATTGGTAGATATCAGACTCTTAAAAAATACGACATTTGCGATCAGCTTGGTTTGCTTGAGCATCGTTACTGTAGGCATGTTTTCCGCGATTTTTATGATACCGCTTTTTGCCCAGAGTATTCAGGGGTATACACCGATGCAAACCGGATTGATGATGATGCCCATGGCCTTGGTTATGGGAGTGATGATGCCTATCAGCGGGCGGTTATTCGACAAACTCGGGGCTACCCCGTTATGCCTGATAGGCTTGACCATCGCCGCGATCACAACATATCACCTGCACACGATAACCTATGATATCAGTTTCCGGCAGATGCAATGGCTTTTGGTGGAAAGGTCGTTAGGATTGGGATTGTGTATGATGCCGTTGACTACGGCAGGTATGAACACTATTCCGCATTTTTTGATTGCCAGGGCTTCCGCGCTTAGTAATTTGATCAGACAGGTATCTGCTTCTTTCGGCATTGCTTTTCTCACATACGTTATGCTGCAACGCCAGCAATACCACGTTGCCTGGTTGGGGGACGCATTGAACTGGTTTTCCCCGGCAGCCGTGGGGGCGCTCCGGCAGATTCAGAATTTGCTGGCGCAGACTGGGTCGGGTGAAGCGGGCGCTATTGCCGTCTTGTATTCCATAGTGCGCCGGGAGGCTTATATATCCGGAATTGCCGACGCTTTTATCGTCAGCTCATTAATTATCTGCCTGGGAATACCACTAGTTTTTTCACTTAGCAAAAAACGTGTCGAAGCCACCAGATTAACGGAATACAAGAGATACGCCCACATGGCGCCGCAAGGTCCCCCGCCTTCCGGTACATAAATTGCTTCCCCTTCGCTCAAAATAAAAGAAAAAAGCGGAGGGGTTAATATGTTCCGGCAACCTGTAACCAGAATGTCCCTGCTTCTGCTTATTACTGCTGTACTAGCCGCGGGTTGTGCTGCCGGGCCGGCGCCCAAACCGGCGCCCAATCAGGTTTCACAAGTACCGCAGGGTGACGAGCCGACTATTTCTCTTTTTGACAACAAGACCGGCGAGCGAAAAAACATTAAGCTGGAAGATTATGTCCAAGGAGTGGTTGCGGCGGAGATGGACACCAAGTGGCCGGTTAACGCCCTCGCCGCCCAAGCGATACTGGCCCGCACTTTTACCATGGAAAATATTAAAGAAGGCCGGGTTAAGCAGATGCATGGCACAGACGCCTCCACCAGTGTGGAAGAGTTTCAGGCTTACGACCCGTCTAAGATTAACGATAATGTCCGCCAGGCGGTAGAGCGCACCAGGGGCGAAGTGGTAACTTCCGGCGGCAACTTTATCCATGCTTGGTTTTCTGCTTGTGACGGCGGAATCTCGTCCACCGCGGAAGAAGGGCTGGCTTACACAAAGGAACCTACTCCTTACGTGAAGGGAGGGTTCCAGGACGGTTGCCTGTCCATCACGGAACCTAAAAACAAGTCCTGGGAGGTCAGAATCCCCGTCAGTCAAGTCGCGGCGGCGGTGAAGAAGACAACCGGCAAGGACCCCGGACCTGTAACCTCGGCTTCGATAGCGCAAAAGGGACCTTCCGGACGGGCGGAGCGGCTCAAAATAGGCAGCGAGACAGTTGGCGGGCCCGCTCTGAGACTGGCCTTGGGCAGCGAAAAAGTACGGTCGATGCTGCTCTCGGACATCCGGGTGGAAGGCGGTGAACTGGTTCTCGCGGGGAAGGGCTTCGGACATGGAGTCGGCATGTGCCAGTGGGGGGCCAGGTTGATGGCGGAACAGGGCAAGTCCCCTGAAGATATTGTAAAATCTTATTTTAAAGACATAGATATTCAAAAACAGTGGAAGTAAGAAGAAGGCAAAACGCCTTCTTTTTTTGGTATAAATGAATTGACACAGCATATGATTGAATTAGGTTTCTCCGTCACTTTGCAAGCTGCCTGGCCGAAAGAGGGCGGCTTTAAAGGAAATGAGACCTATAAGCACGATGATTAATTAAGGAATGATGGAAATGAGCGAACAGGCTGGCCACAGTGTGGCAATAAATGGACGCAAACAATTGACCATGGAAGGCGTCCAGCACGTTGACAGCTTCAACGAGTCGGAGATAATCTTGGAAACCAACATGGGCATGGTGATTTTGAAGGGTGACGGGATGCATATTACCCAACTCAATCTGGAAACCGGCTCCATTGAAGCGGAAGGGTTTTTTGCTTCACTTCAGTATGTGGAAGGCAAGGGAAAAGGCAAAGGGAAAAGATTTCTGGGTAGAATATTAAAATAAATTCTGTGCCAAAATAGTCTCTCTTAACCCGCTAGAAAAAAGCGCCTGGGGCGCTTTTCTTCGTTGCTTGGGAAATTACGCTTTTTTTATTTTGCTTTATCGAGGAGTGGGTGAGTCCTAAGATAAGTGGGGGGAGTTTTGTCATGGAACCGCTAGTCAACCAGATATATGCTTTTGCGGCAACTTTGGTTATCGGGGCGATAGCCGGTTTTTGTTACGATTATTATCTGGTGGTCAGGGGAGTATTTAAGCTGAAAAAAGTAGGCACCTGCCTGGGAGATATTATTTTTTGGCTTTTTACTACCACCTTGGTTTTTACCTTGCTCATTTTGGGAAATTGGGGGGTTGTTCGTTTATATGTTTTTATTGGTTTGGGTCTGGGGGCCTTGCTTTATTTTCAATCCCTTAGCGTAGTTATGCGCCGGTTGGTCAGGTTTAAATTTTACCTGCTTTACGAAATCTGGAAATTAATAGTCAGAATAGCATTGTTTTTTTGGAAAATTATTATTTTCCCTGTCCGCTTGCTGTTTCTTATATTGTCTTACCCGTTAAATCTTTTGCGGGTGATTTTTAACAAAACCGGCAGCCGGCTCAAAGGGATATTCTATAACCTTCTGGGGAAACGCGTGGAGAGAGGAATTATCAGATTAAAAGCGAAACTATCCGCCCTGGCTTTTTGGAAAAAAAGAAAAGATGACTAGTCCCCTCGACATTGCCATCCTCAAAATCGGCAATTAATATTATGTTCATGAGAAAATTTTATTACCTGACTAGGAATTAATAAACTTATTAAACAAATCCAATATCCTGAAGCGAAATTCCACCTTCGTATGAATTTCGTCGGTTAACGCATTACTGCCGGGTTCTTGCGTCGCAAAATTTTCCGATACGGCGCCGGCGTTTGTAAATTCTTCCGTGAGAGAGCTGTTTGGCGCCGTTAATGATGAAGCTGAATTATAGCTTTCCGGCAGATCCACTGTCGTTCCTTTGGGCATATCCACAAAACAAAGGGGTGGAAAGAGAACGCACCACCAATTGGCTCCGCCGCCTGAACCGATAACAACCTGTACCGACTCATAGTCACCGGCCGGGAGCACAAAAGGACCGTAGTGTTTTGTCGGGAAAGTAAAGTTGTCAAGTTTTACATCTACAGAATAATCTTTCCCTTCAGCATTGATTTCCCTGGCAGCGATTTCTTTGATTTTGCCAAGGTTGGCCGCGGCGATTTCCCTGGCTGTAAAGATATTGCCAGCTTCAAGGAATTCCGGTGAAATATACCGGATTATTTCGTCGCGCACTTTTCTTTTGAGTTCCTGGTCAACAACACAGTCACTGTTTGCCACAATATGCAAACGGATTAATTGATCGGACGGATATGTTGTATCCTGAGTTTTATTATTCCAGGTGCATGCGAAGAGTAATACTGTCAGAGTTGTAAGGACTAACGGTATGAATTTATACTTGCTGTTCAAAGAGATTTACCCCATTTCGTGTCCGTAATTGTTGCAATTGAGATTAGTTCACGCCGATATTTATTGTTAGTTGGTTGCTTGTCAGACATAGGTCTAACAATATGATTGCCATTTTATGGTTATTTAATCGTGTAACGGTTGATAATTCAGCAAACTATGAAAATTTTTCATTGACTTGCAGGAGTATCATTATTAGTGTAGAAAATATGTAGTTAGTTTGTACATAATATGTGGACAATCAGGTTGAAAAGTTGCTGGGGCGGTAGTTATGAAAATTGAAATCAGGGGGGTGGAGAGACTCAGTTTCCGGGAGCGTCAGGTAGTCGCGCTAAAGGAAATGGGTTACTCTACAAACCGGATTGCCAAACAACTGGGCTTAAGCGCCAGTACAGTGAATACTCTATTTAATCGTGCGAGAACCAAGGGCTACGAGGTAGTAATAATAATTCCCGGCAGTAATCTGGGTTTATTCGGAGTTGACGATGAAAACGAGGCTGAAGGGGGGAAAGAAGTTTGAATCAATTAGCTAGAAAAGAACAGGATATGTATGTTTCAGTTCCAGAAAGACAGGCTGAACGTGTCAAAAAACAGATAACTTTCAAATTATCCCGGAGTAAGCTTCCTACTCTGGTAGTTATGTTGCTGTTAGTGTACTTGGCGTTTACCTTTGGCAGCCAGTTTAGCTCCCTTGCCTCCATGCAGAGGGATGTGGGCAATATTGAACAGCAAGTGCAGGAACTGAAACAAAAAAATGAAGATCTGCGCAATGAATTGCAACATGTTCAAAGTGATTCCTTTATTGAAAAAACAGCCCGTGAGAAACTCGGGTTGATTAAGGCAGGTGAAACCAGAGTGGTTCCTGTTCCCGAGGGAACCGAGCTAAAAAAGATTCAGTCTCCTGTTAATAATGGGGCCTTGGCTGATTAGGTGCAGCCGGTAGTGCTATGTTTGTTATTGCATAACAACTATTTTCGCAAATGTCGATTGGTTTGCGTTTAGTTGTTAAGGTGTTTTTGGCAGTTTAATTCTTGAAAAACACAGAACAAACACAGAAAAACACAGGTGCTTCTTGACACTCTTTATTTAGTTCGCATATAATTACAATAGGTTTTTGGGATCGTTTTTGGTGATTTAAGGAGGAATTTTGTTTATTATGCCGATTGAACTGGGGAGCGTCGTAGAAGGCGTTGTAACCGGAATAACCAATTTCGGCGCGTTCATCGAATTGCCCGGGGGTGAAACAGGACTGGTGCATATCTCGGAAATAGCCGAGGTTTATGTGAAGGATGTAAATGATTTTTTAAAAACAAGCGATAAAGTAATGGTAAAAGTAATTTCAGTGGATCCAAAAGGCAAAGTAGGTCTTTCAATAAAAAAAGCAAACCCTTCAGCGAATCGTATGCAAAAGAAGAAGATACAGGCTTCTTTTGAAGATAAATTGGCTAAGTTCCTTAAAGAAAGTGAAGAGCGGCAACAGGTTTTGAAACGGAGCAACGAGTCCAAAAGAGGAGGGCGCGGCTCCTCCCGGAAGATGGAATAAGGGTTTTATAAATTAACAAATAACAATTAAAATAGTGATATTATTTGGCCGTAAAGCGGCTTTTTTTATTGTTATGGTAAAACAGGGCCGAACATGTGCCGCGATATGCAGAGGTCACTAAAGGCGAATTGTTCTTATTAAGGAGGGTGCAGATGATCCGGATTGCGGCTATTGACATAGGAACCAACTCAACCAGACTGCTTGTCGCTGACGTATCTGGCGAGAGAGTGCAGACGGTAGATACAAAACTCATGACAACGCGGTTAGGTGAAGGAATCAACGAAGGGATACTGTTGCCCGCTGCAATGGAAAGAACGCTTGAGGCGATTGGCGTCTGTTATGATACATCTTTACGGTTGGGAGCGGAACGGGTAGTTGCCGCCGCCACCAGCGCGGTTCGTGACGCGGCCAACCGGCCGACGTTTTTGGAGCTTGTCAAACAACGTTTTGGCCTTGAAGTGTGGGTGCTTAGCGGAGAGGAAGAGGCAGCTTTGAGTTACCGGGGAGTTCTTTCCGGGTTGCCCGTCGATCCGCTATCGACATTAGTTGTGGATGTGGGAGGCGGCAGTACCGAACTGATTTGGAACGGAAACAGCCGGCCGAACTGTGTCAGTGTCAATGCGGGAGCAGTGAGAATGACCGGTTCCGGGTGGAATGAACAGGATATGGCGATTGTTTTAAAACCGGCGTTGAATATGCTTCGGGGATACCGGATAAGCTGTTTAGCCGGGGTCGGAGGAACTGTTACCACTTTGGCTGCGATTGATCTGGGGTTAACGGTTTATGAACCGTCGCTCGTCCACGGGCACCGCTTAACTGCCGGTACCATTCAACGTATTTATGAAATGCTGAAGTCCTTGAGCGTTGAGGAGCGTAAACGGCTGCCCGGCCTTCAGCCTGAAAGAGCGGATATCATTGTCGCCGGTGTTGCCATCGTGAAAACTCTGCTGGATATTATCGGGTTGGATAGTATAGTTGTTAGCGAGTGTGATATTCTTCACGGATTGGTTCTGGAAAAGTCGAAATAAAGTATTCTCTTACCTACTCCAAATGACAAAAATTTCCTGACCGTTGTACTATAATTAATCTATTGGTTAATTTAGTGCAAGGGGTGGTCCTGGTGCTCGAAAATGTCAAGATCTATCCTTACCAGAGGACCGGAAAAGGCGAGCATAAACGACGGGTGTTGTTTCGCTTAAAGAAGAATACAGTAAAACGTCACCTTTTCCCTGGCGTTAAACTGGGTAAATTAGCGTTAGCCGGCGAACTGTGTTTCTGTTTCGCGGGCTTTTTTCTGGGCCGGGCGGTGTTGCTAGGTGATCTGATGCCCTTTGGGATTGCCTTTGCAGTTGCCGCCATCCAGGTTTTTGGGCGGTTCGGACTAATGAGCGTGCCGGCTGTGATTGCCGGCTTAATCACTATCAGCAAGGGCATACCCCTGACCGGTTCTATTCTTGTAGTGATTTGCGCTTTACTGTTAATGAGGGTAATATCCCTCGAACCGAAAAAGCAATGGTTAATTCTGCCCGGCTTGGTTCTAGCCGTGACGATAATTGTGAAAACCTCACTCCTGGTTTTTACCAACCCGTTAGCGGCTTCTTACAGTTATTTTTGTGTGTTGTTCGAAGCGGTATTTGCGGCGTTGTTTACGCTTGTGACATTAAACGGCCTCACGGCGTTAGGGAAAAGGATCAAAAAAGGCCAAGCCTTAGCTAGTGACGAGATTTTTTGCGTATTGATCATATTTGGAGGGCTGATTGCCGGGACCGGCGATCTAGGAGGCGGATTGGCTAGTGTAAAAGGTACGTTGAGCCGATTGGCTATTTTATTGGCGTCTCTGGTGGGGGGGGCCGGGGTCGGCGCTGCGGCCGGCGCGGTTTTGGGAGTTATCCCGGGTCTTGCTTACACTGTGGTCCCGGCGCTGGCGCCTGCTTATTCTTTTGCCGGTTTTATCGCCGGCCTTTGCAGGGGTTTAGGCAAAGCCGGAGTGGCTACCGGGTTTCTTCTGGCCAATATCATCTTAACGGTCTATGTTACCGGTTATGGAAATTTAGTTTCAACCTTGGTCGAGTCCGGCCTATCTACAATGTTTTTTTTATTAGTCCCGCAGTTCATTATTAAAGAAGCAATTTCGTCAATGGGTCTGGAGGTCGCCGACGATAAGGAGCACCCGGCGGGGAAGGCACTATTAAAAGAAGCCTTTAAAGAAAAGATAAAAAATTGGGCGCTGGTTTTCCGGGAACTGTCTCAGACTTTTGAACAACTGTCAACTACCGCCGGGTCAAACGAGGAACAAAAAATACAAGGTTTGATCAATCAGGTCGGGCAGAAAGTATGCGACGGCTGCGCTTTTTACCGTACTTGCTGGGAGAGGGAGTTTTATAGAACCTACCAGTCTTTGATTGACCTCTTTGCCCAGGTGGAGGTGTATGGCAATATCACCCGGGACAATCTGCCGGATGAGATCAAGAAGCGCTGCGCAAGGACAAAGGAACTTGCCGTCGCAGTTTGCTGTCTTTATGAAACTTACCAGATTAACCGGTACTGGTCCGGCCGGCTGCTGGAAAGCAGGGAAATTGTATCGGAACAACTCAGGGGAATTGGGGAAGTAATTGCCGGACTGCCCGGTGAATTGGAATTCAATGTGGAAGTGGGAGATTCAGGTTTACACCTGCGCAAGAAGTTAAAAGACGCAGGTGTGAGAGCAGAGAGTTTATCTATCAGTTCTCAGGGGGGAGATAGGATTGAAGTTTCGCTAACCCATCCTGCTTGTGGCGGCAGGATGCGGTGCAGGAGTGTAATCGCCCCCTTCTTGTCTGCGGCGCTGGAGCGCAACTTTTCTCCGCCGGCAGTTGGCTGCGCTGTTAATGGGGAAGGTCCGGTTTGCCGGCTGAGATTCTCTAGCGACTTAAATTACCGGCTTATATTGGGCGTTTCCGGAATGGGCAAGGGTGGTAGTCTGGTTTCAGGAGATAACTATGCCTTTTTTTGCTTGAAGGGAGGGCGTTTTGGTCTGGCTTTGAGTGACGGCATGGGGGTCGGGCCAAGAGCGGCCCTGGAAAGCGGCACCACGCTCTCGCTCCTGCGCCATTTGCTGGATTTGGGATTCGGCCAGGAACTGGCGATCAAGACAGTTAACTCAATCCTGGTATTACGCTCCCCCGGAGAAAGCTTTGCCACAGTAGATCTGGTCATGGTCGACCTTTACAACGGTCAAGCGGATTTTATAAAAATCGGGGCTGTGCCCACGTATCTGCTGCGCGACGGGCAGGTAAGCCAAATCAAGGCCAGTTCCCTGCCGGTGGGGATCATTGAGGATTTTGAGATAGTATCTCAAGCCAGGTTGCTGGAGCCGGGGGACATGCTGGTGATGCTGACGGACGGCATGTTTGAAGCTTGTGACAACGGGGATGAACATGGTGAATGGATCATCAAAGTGCTGGAAGATGCGGCCGGCTTGCCGCCTCAGGAAATGGCGGAATTGCTGCTTAAGCTAGCCCAAACAGGGTCTGGCGGTGTCGCAAGAGTGCCGGACGATATGACAGTCGTTGTGGCAAGGCTGGAAAAACAAAAAAGTAAGTAAAGCAACGAACCGGGTCAAGATTGTGAGAGACTTTTGGGCGTGCGAAAGCGGTGATTTGAGGCCTAATTCAAAGAGCGAATGAACCCGAGGATCAGTGAGGGAACTGTTTGAGCGAGTGAAGCGAGTGAAGCGAGAGAGTTTGACGTAAGCCCGAGGGTGAAGGAGTTCGCGGCTGAGGAAAGGGGACACACCTCCCTAACGGGCCTATATTTATGGTCGGAGGAATGTCCCCGATTATATAGGCCGAATATGAGCCGCGTTGTGCGCCCAAAGGTCTTATTTCCTATTTTTGCAGGAAAAACTTTTATCATTGTTGAATATCAATGAACTGCTATATTAAGTAATTTTGTAGCGAGGTTGGATCCTGATGGAACTGCTCCGCAAGGTTAAAGCGAATATTCAGCGCTACCGGATGGTGGAGCGGGGTGATCGGGTGGTGGTGGCGGTTTCCGGTGGCCCCGACTCAGTTGTATTGTTGCATTTGTTGCACCGCTTAGTGCAAGATCTGGGAATCTCTCTGCATGTGGCTCACCTTAATCACATGTTCCGCGGGGCTGAATCTGAGGCTGACGCTTTGTTCGTGGCCGGGATAGCTGAGCGTTATCATTTGCCTGCCACGGTTGAAGCTGTTGATGTCCCGGCATACCGGAGCGAAAGAGGAATTCCCGCTCAAGTGGCTGCGCGGGAAGTGCGTTATCATTTTCTCGAAGAGGTAGCCAGAAAAAACGGAGCAAGTAAAATAGCGCTGGCCCACCAGGCCGATGACCAGGCTGAAACTATTTTGCTTAATTTTTTGCGGGGCGCGGGCACAGCGGGGCTGAAGGGCATCATGCCGGTGCGGGATAATTATTATATCAGGCCGCTATTGACGGTGAGGCGATCTGAGATTGAGCGCTACTGCGTGGAAATGAACCTGTCTTTTAGAAATGATTCTTCAAACTTGAAACCTGTATATTTGCGGAACAGGGTCAGAATGGAACTAATTCCTTTATTAAAAAATGAATATAACCCGGGTCTGACAGCCTCGTTGCTCAGACTGGGCGAGATTTGCCGCGAGGAGGACGGTTATCTGGAGGAGCAGGCGGTGAAAGCATACCGTTCAGCCGGGCAAAATGACGGCAACGGGGTTATTAAATTATCACTGGCACGCTTATATGAGATGCCCAAGGCAGTTCTGCGCAGAGTGGTCAGGTTGGCTTGGCGTGACTTGACCGGTTCGGAGAGGGATTTGTCTTTTACGCACACAAAAGCCGTGTTGGATTTATTGGACAATGAAATTACCGGCTTAAGAGCATCCCTACCGGCAGGAATCGTGGCAATCAGATCCTACACGACTCTTGATTTATATGTGGAGCGAAAAAAACAGGAGCTCAGCCCTTACATTTACCCGCTAAGAGTGCCCGGTTTAACCTGGATTCCTGAGCTGGGTCTTGCTGTGCGCGCTTCGTTGACAACCATCGAGGATGCTCCGGAACCTAGTTTTTTGCCGGTAACTGAAGCCTTGTTGGATTTTGATAAACTGCCGCCGCAAATATTTGTGCGGCGGCGTTTGGAAGGGGATTTTTTTTGTCCGTACGGACGGAAGTCAACAGAAAAGTTAAAAGATTTTTTGATCAAACAGAAGGTGCCCCGGGCCGAAAGAGATTATCTTCCACTGATATGCACACCGGAAGAAATAATCTGGATTGGAGGTATACGTGTGGGGGAAAAGTGGAAAATTGAAAGTGACACTGCAAAAATACTTCATTTAGAACTGGTGCGGGGCGCCCCTGGGTATCAGGAGTCATAAAATAAATCTTTAATATTTTGTGCTGCATGGTATAATTATAATTATGGGTTTTTGTGCCCTGACTTTTAGAGAGGAAGTGGCATATTTGAATAAGGTTGTAAAAAACCTTAGTATATATTTGTTAATTGTTCTTGTTATTATCGCTTTGATCAGATATACGGCGCCCAGTAAAAATGCTGCTGAGCAATTGAGTTACAGCAAGTTTTATGAGGATTTAGAAAGCGGTCAGATCAGCAATATCGTAATTCAACCGGAGAATTATACCAACATAATCACCGGAGAGAAAAAAGACGGAAGCAAGTTTGAAACCAAGGGACTCGCCGCGGATACTGATCTGTACACGCTTCTCAAAGAAAAGAAGGTGACTTGGAAGAACGAGCCGCCGGCTCAACCCGGCTGGTGGACCGGCCTGCTGTCAACGCTGCTGCCTATACTCTTGTTCGTGGTGTTGTTCTTCTTCTTGATGCAGCAGACCCAGGGGGGCGGCAACCGGGTTATGTCTTTCGGCAAGAGCCGCGCCAGGCTGCAAAGTGATGAAAAGAAAAAAGTCACTTTTACTGATGTGGCAGGCGCAGATGAAGTAAAGGAAGAACTGGAGGAAATTGTCGAATTTTTGAAAAGCCCGAGGAAGTTTCAGGAGCTTGGCGCCAAAATACCTAAAGGAGTGCTTCTTTTCGGACCCCCCGGGACCGGCAAAACCCTTCTGGCCCGGGCCGTGGCAGGTGAAGCTGGGGTTCCCTTCTTCAGTATCAGCGGGTCGGATTTTGTGGAAATGTTTGTGGGAGTGGGGGCGTCGCGGGTCCGTGATCTCTTTGAACAGGCCAAGAAAAACGCGCCATGTATCGTTTTTGTGGATGAAATTGACGCCGTGGGCCGGCAGCGGGGCGCGGGCCTTGGGGGCGGCCATGACGAGCGCGAGCAGACTCTGAACCAGCTTCTGGTGGAAATGGACGGATTTTCGCCTAATGAGGGTATCATCATTTTGGCGGCCACCAACCGTCCGGATATTCTTGACCCGGCGCTCTTAAGGCCGGGGCGTTTCGACCGTCAGGTGGTGGTCGACGCGCCGGACGTTAACGGGCGAAAAGAAATTCTCAAAGTGCATGTGCGCGGTAAGCCTTTGGATACAGCGGTAAACCTGGAAATTATCGCGCGCCGGACCCCGGGGTTCACCGGCGCCGACCTGGCCAACCTGACTAACGAAGCGGCGCTTCTGGCGGCGCGGCAAAACCGCAAAAAGGTGACGATGGCTGACCTGGAAAATTCTATTGAGAGAGTGATTGCCGGTCCCGAGAAAAAATCCAAGGTAATCAGCGAAAAAGAAAAGTGGCTGGTTTGCTACCACGAGGCCGGCCATGCCGTGATGGGCTATCTGCTGCCTAATACCGATCCGGTGCATAAGGTATCAATTATACCGAGGGGCCGTGCCGGCGGTTACACCTTGCTCCTTCCCAAAGAGGACCGTTATTATGCCACCAAATCACAACTTATAGATCAGGTTACCATGCTGCTGGGCGGGCGTGTGGCCGAGGCCGTGGTGCTGAAAGAAATCAGCACCGGCGCGCAAAACGATCTGGAGCGTTCCACCGCTATAGTTAGAAAAATGGTAATGGAATACGGGATGAGCGACCTGGGTTCGATGACCTTCGGGCATAAGCAGGATACCCCGTTCCTCGGGCGGGATTTATCCAGGGACCGCAACTACAGTGAAGAGGTGGCAAACGCCATTGACGTGCAGGTAAGGGAAATGATTGACAGTTCATATAACAAAGCGAAGCAGCTCCTGGAAGAACACCTGGAAACCCTGCATTTGGTGGCGAAAACACTTTTTGATAAGGAAACCGTCGAAGCTGAAGAATTTGCCGAGTTGATGAAACAAGCCGGCGAGGCGGAGCGTCTGGACAGAGTTAATTAAGTAAAATTACGGAGGTTATCAAAAATGGAAATGGAACGCACATATCTTATGGTTAAGCCTGATGGCGTGCAGCGTAATCTGGCGGGAGAAATCATCTCCAGGTTTGAGAAAAGAGGATTTAAAATTATCGGCCTGAAGATGTTTAAGATAACCAGGGATTTGGCGGAAAAGCACTATGGCGAACATGTCGGCAAACCCTTTTTCGAGCCACTGGTGGACTTTATCACTTCCGGGCCGGTTGTGGCCATGGTAATTGAGGGAAAAAACGCTATCAGCGCCGCCAGAGAGATGATGGGGGCGACCGACCCTTTGAAAGCCGCGCCGGGTACGATCAGAAACAGCTTCGGGATTGATATGGGGAGGAACGTAATCCACGGATCAGACTCGCCTGCCAGCGCCGCCAGGGAAATCGGCCTGTTCTTCAAAGAAGAAGAATTAGTTGTATACAACCGGGATCTTGACCGGTGGATCTACGAATAATTCGCAAATACAAGCAGGGGAACAATCTATGCCGTATGACGCGACAATGATGGCTGATTGGCAAATTGCCGAAGAAGCGGAAAAATATATGCCTACACCCGAGCAATGGCGGGACAAGCTTTATTTGGAAAAAGATGAGGTAATACCTTATGGAAGAGTCTGTAAGCTTGATTTCCTGAAGATTATAGACCGTCTGAAAAACAGGCGGGACGGCAAGTATATTGAAGTAACCGCGATCACCCCTACCCCGCTGGGTGAGGGAAAGACAACTACAACCGTGGGGCTGCTGGAAGGTTTGGGCAAAAGGCGCAAGAATGTAGGCGGCTGTGTCAGGCAACCATCGGGCGGACCCACCATGAATATCAAAGGTACGGCCGCCGGTGGCGGCAATGCCCTGCTGATTCCCATGACTGAGTTTTCCATGGGGCTTACCGGTGACATAAACGACCTCATGAATGCCCATAACCTGGCCATGGTGGCCCTTAACGCCCGGATGCAGCATGAGGCGAACTATAGTGACGCGGAACTGTCAAGCCGGAATCTAAGGCGTTTGGACATAGATCCCAAACGGGTGGAAATGAGCTGGGTCATTGATTTTTGCGCTCAGGGCCTGCGTAATATTATTATGGGTATCGGCGGCAAGATGGATGGCTTTATGATGTCGTCCAAATTCAATATCGCCGGAAGTTCCGAAATAATGGCCATTCTCGCTATTGTCCGGGATTTGCGGGATTTGAGAGAAAGACTGGGCAATATCATTGTGGCTTATGACCGGCGGGGTAATGCGGTAACCACTACTGACCTGGAAGTTGCCGGCGCCATGTGCGCCTGGATGAGCAACAGCATTAACCCGACTTTAATGTCAACGGTGGAACACCAGCCTTGCATGGTGCATGCCGGTCCTTTTGCCAATATTGCCGTGGGGCAGTCTTCCATTATCGCCGATCGCATCGGCTTGAAGATGTTCGATTATCATGTGACCGAAAGTGGTTTTGGGGCGGACATCGGTTTCGAGAAATTCTGGAACGTGAAATGCAGGTTGAGCGGGCTTATTCCCAGCGTTTCTGTTGTTACGGCTACCATCAGGGCCTTGAAGATGCACGGCGGCGGACCCCAGGTTGTCCCGGGCCGGCCGCTGGCTGAAGAATACCGGAAAGAGAACCTGAGTCTTCTGGAGAAGGGTATTCCGAACCTGCTGCATCATATAGCCACTGTTAATAAAGCGGGAATCAAGCCGGTTGTCTGCATTAACGCCTTCGACACAGATACAAAAGAGGAGATAGACATGGTGCGCCGGTACGCGGAACAGGCCGGCGCCCGTTGCGCGCTTTCCAGACAATGGCTGGCAGGCGGGGAAGGCGCTCTTGAGTTGGCTGACGCGGTTATTGACGCTTGTAATGAAGAAGTTGACTTTAAATTTCTCTATCCGCAGGAAATGCCGCTGCGGCAGAGGGTTGAAATAATAGCCAGAGAAGTATATGGGGCTGAAGGTGTCGACTGGGCTGCTGAAGCTGAAATAAAAGCCAAATTGCTGGAAGCCGATCCCGCGTTAAATGATTACGCGACTATGATGGTAAAAACACATCTGAGCTTGACTCATGACCCGGAACTTAAGGGAGTGCCCAAAGGTTGGGTTCTGCCGGTACATGATATCTTGGTTTTTGCCGGTGCAAGATTTCTTTGTCCAGTTACCGGCTCAATCAGCCTGATGCCCGGCACCAGCTCTAATCCGGCGTTTAGAAGAATTGACGTGGATGTAAATACCGGTAAAGTGACAGGTCTTTTTTAGTTGCTTTTGAAAATTTAAGGTATCTATGGATATCTGCCTCAGATAACGCTGTCAAGAACCAAAGCTACCGACAAATATTGCGGGAGGCATGTAAAATGTATAATAAGATCCTGGTACCTTTCGATAATTCCGGTCAGGCGCTTTCAGCCGCGCAGCACGCTGTTAAACTTGCCATGGTTTCCAAGGCAAATATTACGCTCTTTCATGTCGTGCAAGATATCGCTAATTATACTGAAGAACAAATTATAGCACTCAGGACAAAAGCACAGGATATGCTTGAACAGTTGAAGGAAAGCCTTAGCGGGAATGATGTGAAAATTGATACTGCCGTGGCGCTTGGCAATCCTGCCAGAGAGATACTGAAAAAAGCAAAAATAGAGAGTTATGACGTAATTATCATGGGCAGCAGGGGCTTGGGGAAAATCCCCGGCTTGCTGATGGGCAGTGTCAGCAATAAAGTATGTTCCGGGGCTTCCTGTCCGGTTATTGTTATTCACGTGACACCAAAAAGCTAAGTACGAAGTTCTTCCCAGTCAAAAGCCTTGGACTTAAGATAATAATTTCACTATTGTCGACCCGCTCAAGATGCGGGTTAAAACCATTCCACTAATTCCTTCAGCGCTCTTTTCACAATTCCCCGTCAGTAATACATGAATTGTTGAGCTCATTTAGTATTATCCTTTCATGACATTACATTTGTGATTTTTTAACAGGTTTGTGACAGCAGTCATGTTGTGTTGATTTTCTAGTTTATCAGTCTTATACTATTAATTATTCATTCACAATCTTTTGATATGAACATGCGGTCTGGCTTTAAGAAAACGGGGGTAGTGGGATTGGCGATCAGGGTTTATGGCATTGAGGTTAATAATCAGAAGCAGGCAGTGCGAATCCTGGAATCAGTCGGCGCCGATCAAGCCGGCTGCAGGTGGATGGCCCCCAAAATGGTGCACCGGTTGGTGATGCTGGAAGGGGTGCGGCCGGAACAGGCTAATATCATTAAACAGGAAATGCTCGGCAAGGGTGGGGAAGCTGCTGTCGCCCGGGGTGTTGTCAGCTGTTCGGTGGATGAAACCAAAGTGCTTCTAATGGGTACATTGAAACAATATAGCGCCTTTATGGCCAAGCTTCGCCTGCAGCCTTACGGCCTGCCCGATCTGGCCGACCGGATCGGGCAGGTTATAACCGGTCAGGCGGGGAATCTGCCAGGTAGTCTGGATTGCCGCGGCATAACTGTCCGCTTGGGTGAGAAAACGCTGATCATGGGTATCCTGAATGTTACGCCAGATTCTTTTTCGGACGGGGGAAGCTATCTTGACAGCGGTGCGGCAGTTGCCCGGGCAAAACGAATGGTAGCGGACGGGGCTGACATCATTGATCTGGGCGGCGAGTCTACCCGGCCGGGACACATGCCGGTAGACGCGGAGGAAGAACTGGCGCGGGTGATCCCAGTACTAAAAGAATTGGTTAAAGAGTTGCCGGTGCCAATTTCAATCGATACTTCGAAGTCTGCCGTAGCCCGGCTGGCTTTAGAATCAGGCGCCCATATGCTAAACGACCAATGGGCTTTGCGTGCCGATCCGGCCATGGCCGGGCTGGCTGCGGAATACGGCGTGCCGGTAGTGCTTATGCACAATCAGGAAGGAACCGGATATAGCGATTTGACCGGCGATATGATTGCGTATTTTCAAGAAAGTATTAATTTTGCTCTGGAAGCAGGAATGGACAGGGAAAAAATCATTATTGATCCGGGCTTTGGGTTTGGCAAAACAGCCGAACAAAACCTGGAAGCGCTGCGGCGGCTTAGGGAACTGCGCTGTTTGGGACTCCCGGTATTGATTGGCACTTCCCGCAAGTCTACTATCGGCAAAGTGCTCGGTCTGCCCGTGGAACAGCGGGTAGAAGGCACTGCGGCGACTGTGGCGGTGGGTATTGTCAACGGCGCGGATATTGTCCGTGTGCATGACGTGAAGGAAATGGCACGGGTGGCCAGGATGACGGATGCTATTGTACGGGAGCAAGGAGCGTTTGCCGGTGGATAAAATCATCATGAAAGGCATGGAATTTTACGGTTACCACGGGTTATACCCTCAAGAGCAGACCCTGGGGCAGAGGTTTATTGTCGATGTGGAGCTTTTTTTAGACCTCAGTCAAGCAGGCCGTGCTGACGAACCGGAACATACGGTGGACTATGCCGGTGTTTCGGAATTTGTCAGGGCAATCGTGGAAGGCCGTCCCCGCAAGTTGATCGAGTCAGTGGCGGAAAGCGTTGCGTCAGGTATACTTGTAAATTTTCCGGTGCGGGAAGTGCTGGTCCGGGTAAAAAAACCCCAGGCGCCTCTGTCCCTCAAATTCGCCTGGATGGCAGTGGAGATTAGGCGAAAAAATGAATAACCCCGCGCTTGTTGTTGCCTATGTGGGCCTAGGGAGTAATATGGGGGATAAATCAGCAAATATCAGTAAAGCATTAGTTTTATTGGATGCCGCGCCTGGTGTGCGGGTTGTCCGGGCAGCGCCCCGCTATCGAACCGCTCCTATCGGCTATACCGGACAGGACTGGTTTATCAACACCGTAGCGGAAGTCGAAACAAGTTTGCAGCCGCTGGATTTGCTTAAATTAATGCTTAACTTGGAAAACAGTCTTGGACGGGTGCGCGGCAGACGCTGGGGGCCGCGCACGATAGATCTTGATTTGCTTATTTACGGCAGAGAGATAATTAATACGCCGGAATTGGTGATTCCGCACCCGCGTATGCACGAGCGTGCTTTTGTCATGGTGCCCCTGGCCGACCTGGCGCCTGAATTGGAACTGCCGGGGTGGGGAAATACAGCGGAATTAGCTTTGTCGCTGGCAAAGGTCCAGTTAATCGAGCCAATGGAAAATAATATATAAGTAGTCGCAAATTACTAAATATTTTGTTAAAAATAGATTGCCTGTTTGCTAAGGCTGTGTTAAAATGGTAGCGGATAAGGGTGTCATCCATTTTGGAGACATACCTGGCGCAGTTAACGTATTATAAACAATTTATGATCAAATATCTTGCTAATAAATGACAACTTATCGCTTGGAGCCGGATGGACCGAGACGGGAGGTTGAGTTTTTACGAAGTCTTTCGGGGTCCCCGGAAGGCTTTTATTATTTTAAGGTCGCCTAAGGGGATGATACCCTTTACTAAACCGTCGATAGCAGTGGTGGGAGCGGGTAAAGTAGGGTCTGCGCTGGCGTTGCTCTTGAGCCGGCGGGGTTATATAGTGACGGGAGTAGCCGATCAGAGCATCTCATCGGCCAAGCGTCTGGCTGGAGAGTTAAAGGTGCCTGCCACCGGCAACCCGGAGGAAATTACCGGCAGCGCGGATATAGTTTTTATTGCGACTCCCGACCGCGTAATAACCCGGGTTGCTGAGGAAATAAGCGAGAAGAGAGGGTTTGTCGCCGGACAGGCTGTGTTTCACACCAGTGGGGCTCATCCAGCGGAAGCGGTGGGGGCAGCCCGGCGTTCAGGAGCGTTGGCCGCGTCACTGCACCCGCTCCAGTCCTTCGCCGATGTGAAAATGGCCATGGAAAACCTGGAAGGCTCATATTTTGCGCTGGAAGGGGACGCGGGCGCGCTGCCCGTGGCTGAACAAATCGTCAGAGACCTTGGGGGCAGGAGTTTTACCATAGCTGCTAAAGATAAGCCGTTGTATCACGCCGCGGCGTGTATCGCGTCCAACTATCTTGTTTCTTTGATGCACTTGGCCACAGGATTATTCAGTAGTTTCGGACTATCCCGGAAGGAGGCTTTTCAAGCGTTATTTCCCTTGGTTCAAGGGACGATAAGTAATATTGCCCGGGTGGGTCCTGCCCCGGCGTTGACCGGTCCCATCGCGCGGGGTGACGGTACGACTGTGGAGGGTCACCTGGCGGCGTTTGGAGAAGTGGGGAGGCAGGAGACGGATCTCTACCGCGTATTCGGTCTTTATACTATAAAAGTGGCGTTAGAAAAAGGAAGCATTGATTCGGACCAGGAGGAAAGGCTGAAAGAGATCTTCGAGGAGGCATATATAAAATGAAACAAGAAAAGATCACCACCGCGACCATTAAACAAAAGAAGGCTGAGGGCAGGCCGATCACCATGCTTACCGCCTATGACTTCCCCATGGCGAAAATTGTGGACGAAGCCGGGATCGATATGATTCTGGTAGGCGACTCGCTGGGCAACGTGGTTCTGGGTTATGACTCCACGATACCGGTAACCATGGATGAAATGGTCCATCATGTCAAGGCGGTGCGCCGCGGCGCAAGCAGGGCAATGATCGTGGCGGACATGCCTTTTCTTTCATATCAGGCTTCCGAGAAGGAGGCGGTTCGGAACGCCGGACGTTTTTTGAAAGAAGCGGGGGCGCAAGCGGTCAAACTGGAAGGCGGCGCGGAAGTTGCCGGGGTGGTCAGGAAAATCGTTAACGCAGGCATTCCGGTGGTGGGTCACTTGGGACTGACGCCGCAATCCATACACCAGTTGGGCGGCTTTAAGGTACAGGGGAAGGATGTACAGGTGGCTAAAAAAATGATTGCCGATGCCAAAGCCCTAGAAGAAGCGGGTGTCTTCTCAATTGTGCTGGAGTGTGTGCCTACTCCCCTGGCAAAATTAATTACCGAATCAATTGGCGTGGCTACCATCGGGATAGGCGCCGGCCCGCACTGTGACGGGCAAGTGCTGGTGATTCACGATATCCTGGGCCTTTACCCGCGCTTTACGCCGAAATTTGTCAAGCAGTACGCCGACCTGCATGATCAGATGGCCACTGCCGTCAAGCAATATAAAGAAGAAGTGGAAGCTCGCGACTTCCCGGCTCCCGAGCACTGTTTCGGCATGTCGGAGGAAGTGCTGGAGAAGCTGTATTAAGCAAAAATAGTGGTGGGTGGTAGGTGGTTGGGGATAGAAGGAATTCGCCGGAGGCGAATTCCAACAACTAACCTAACGACCAACAACCAACGACCAACGACCAATTGGAGGTTGGACATGTATATTTGCCACACCGTTGCTGAGATACGCAAGTTTGTCCGCGAAGCCAGGACCAGAGGCCAAACTGTCGGCTTCGTGCCGACCATGGGCTATCTGCACGAAGGACATTTGGAACTGATGCGCCAGGCTAAAGAACGCTGTGACGTTGTTGTGATCAGCATTTTTGTCAACCCGACTCAATTTGGCCCTCAAGAAGATTTTGCCAGATACCCCAGAGATCTGGAGCGGGATGTCCAAATGGCCGGAGAAGTCGGAGTGGACGCTGTATTTAATCCTTCTGTCGAGGAGATTTACCCGGCGGGCTACTGCACTTATGTTGAAGTAGAACGGATCACAGAAAGGCTTTGCGGGCTTTCCCGGCCCGGCCACTTTCGCGGAGTGACTACGGTGGTAGCCAAGCTTTTTAATATTGTTGCTCCCGACCAGGCCTTTTTCGGGCAAAAAGACGCCCAGCAGGTACTGGTGATTAAGAGAATGGCTGCCGACCTGAATATGGATCTGGAGGTAGTGACGGTGCCGACTGTACGTGAAGCGGACGGCCTGGCAATGAGTTCCCGTAATGTATATTTGGACGCGGTCCAGCGGCAGGCCGCCCTGGTCCTGTCCAGGAGTTTGCAAGCCGCGGCGGAAGCGGTGGCGGCAGGCCAGCGGGACGTGTCAACCATTCGCCAACTGGTTGTTGACATGATCAAAGCGGAGCCGCTGGCAGAGATTGATTATGTTGAAATATACAGCCACCCGGACCTGGAGCCTGTCGTCACGTTAAACGGGCCCGCTCTCCTGGCGCTGGCTGTGAAAATCGGGCGGACACGGCTGATTGACAACATTATTTTGGGGGTACGGGATCATGTTTCTAACAATGTTTAAGTCAAAAATTCACCGGGCTACAGTTACAGATGCCAACCTGAACTACATGGGCAGTATCACTATTGACGAAGACCTGATGGAAGCGGCTGACATCCTGGTTAATGAAAAAGTGCAAATTGTTAATAATAATAACGGCGCCCGGTTTGAAACATATGTGATCAAAGGTGCCCGCGGGTCAGGGGTGATCTGCCTGAACGGCGCGGCGGCCCGGTTGGTGCAGCCGGGCGATACTGTCATCATCATTTCATATGTCATGTTAGACCGTGCCGAAGCGAAAGTTTTTAAACCTGTCATCGTCAATGTTGATGGAAAAAATAAGGTTGTCGGGGTAAGACACGGAGAGGCCGCCGGTGAAATCGGCTGATTTAATACTTATTTAACCTCCTGACCGAAGGAGCGGGAGGGATGTTGATGATTAAAGCGTTGTTAAAACAATGGAGGTTTTGCAGCGTTTTTTTGTAATTTTTGTTTTACGGTATATTCTATTTGGAAAGGATTGAAACTTTGTGCCGGGGAAGGAACTTTTACATGAATTGACCGGTGAAATTATCAGGCTAAAAAAAGAGCGCAACGCGGTTATATTAAGCCATCTCTACCAGCGGCCGGAGGTCCAGGATATAGCTGATTTTGTCGGTGATTCGCTGGGTCTGTCTCAGCAAGCGGCCGCTACGGACGCTGACGTGATTGTCTTCTGCGGTGTGCATTTTATGGCGGAAAGCGCATCCATTCTTTCGCCTGAAAAGATAGTGGTCTTGCCGGACGAACATGCCGGCTGCCCGATGGCGGACATGGTCGACGAAGTGGCGCTGGCGCGGAAAAAGCAAGAAATGCCGGACGCTATTGTGGTTTGTTATGTGAATACTTCCGCGGAAGTGAAAGCCGAATGCGATATCGCCTGTACTTCCGCCAATGCTGAAAAGGTGATCAAGTCCCTGCCGGAGGACAAGCCGATCCTGTTTGTTCCGGATAAAAACCTGGGGAGTTATGTGGCTGCAAAAACCGGGCGTGAGATGGTTGTCTGGGAGGGCTGCTGCAACACCCATGACCGGCTTACCGCCGATGATCTTTTGGCTGCCAGGGCGGCTCACCCCACCGCTTTGATTCTAGTTCACCCCGAGTGCCGCCCGGAAGTGGTCGCCCTGGCTGACGTGGTAGCCAGTACTACCGGCATGATTAATTTTGCCCGGGAAAGCAGTGCCCGCGAATTTATTGTCGGCACTGAGATGGGCATCCTGCACCCGCTGCATAAACATTGCCCGGACAAGCAGTTTTATCTGGCTTCCGACAAGTTGGTTTGCCCAAATATGAAGAAAACTACCCTGGAAAAGGTCCACCGGGCGCTAATCAACCTGGAACCAAGGGTGGATGTTCCCAAGCAAATTAGGGAGCGGGCCGTCCGTTGCCTGGACAAGATGTTGGCGGTATGATGCGCCGCCTGATTGAGGAGGTTTCCTTTTGCCGGATAAATACATGATAAATTTCGACTCCCGGGAGCTAAAACAGGAGGACGATGAATATATCATCCTGGGAAGCGGTATAGCCGGGTTGTATACTGCTTTAGCCGCTTCCGAAGCAGGTGGCTCGGTTACTGTGCTGACCAAGTACAACATGATGGATACCAGCACGGACAAAGCCCAGGGTGGAATTGCCGCCGCTCTCGGTGACAGCGACTCGCCGTCTTTACATAGGGAGGATACTATTGTGGCCGGCGCCGGCCTGTGCGATGATGAGGCTGTGTCGGCGCTGGTCAACGAGGGGCCGCAACGGGTCAAAGAATTGATCGAAATGGGCGCTATTTTTGACTCTGACAGTCAAGGGCTGGCTCTGACGAGAGAGGGTGCCCACAGTCAGAGGCGGATTCTGCATGCCAGTGGTGACGCCACGGGCGCTGAAATCCAAAGGGTGTTGACTGAGCGCGTCAGGGAAAAGAAAATACGTGTTAAGGAAAACCACTATGTGGTGGACTTGCTTGTATGGAATAATACTTGTTATGGCGTGGTGGCGTTTGACCGGGATAATGACAGCTTAAAGATTTATCGCGGTAAGGTGGTAGTACTGGCCACGGGCGGGCTGGGCCGCTTGTTTGAGTTCAATACCAATCCCGAAATAGCGACCGGCGACGGCATAGCGATAGCCTTTCGTGCCGGGGCTGAAGTAATGGACATGGAGTTTATCCAATTTCACCCCACTGTGTTAAAACTGCCGGGCGCGCCGCCGTTTTTAATTTCTGAAGCGGTGCGCGGCGAAGGCGCCTACCTGCGCAACGTCGATGGCCTGCGTTTTATGCCCCGCTATCATGACTTGCAGGAACTGGCGCCGCGGGATATCGTCGTGCGGGCGATGTTGAAGGAAATGGCCACGACCGGCGCTAATAAAGTATACCTTGATTTAGCTCATCTCGATCCTGAAGTGATAAAAAAACGTTTTCCAAATATTACTAAAACTTGTGCGACATACGGTTTGGATATATCTGTCGACCCAATCCCGGTGGCTCCTGCCGCCCACTACATGATGGGCGGGGTGAAAACCAACCTTGTGGGTGAAACCAGTATCAAGGGTCTTTATGCTTGCGGTGAGGTTGCCTGTCAGGGGGTACACGGAGCCAATCGCCTGGCAAGCAACTCTTTGCTGGACGGGCTTGTTTTCGGAGGCCGGATCGTGGATGAAACCAGGCAGTTCCTAAAAACCTATCACCCCCGCCGTCCGGAGTTTGCCTGCGACTGGCTGCTGGAGCCGGTGAAAATAGATTTTGGAGAGTTGCGCAAAAAACTTGAGGTCCTGATGGGCAGCAAGGTTGGTCCGGTGAGGAGCGGGCAGGGGTTAAAGGAGTCGCTGAACTTTTTTGATTCCTGGGGATACCTGGGACGACACAGTGCGGAAAACGTCGAACAGATGGAAGTGAAGAACATGCTGCAGGTTGGCGAACTGGTGGCCGAAGCGGCCCTGGCGCGGCGCGAAAGCCGTGGCGGTCACTACCGGGTGGATTATCCCGACAATTCCCGGCGCTGGCAGAAGCATATTATCTTTAGACGATAAAATAAAGTTAAAAGGGGCTGACTTTTCGGTCAGCCTTTTTTCAATTATTTACTGTTTACCGGAGGATAAGCGGCTTTTAAGTCGAAATATATAATTGTTCAGTCTTTAGCATTTGACGGGAGGGATACATCTTGTTCAAAAGCATCAAGTCAAAAATTCTCGCTTTGCTGTTACTGGCAGTAATGGTGTTAATAGCCACCAATCTAATCGCTGTTGTTGCCGCCAGGCGGGACCAGGCTGAGCAGTTGCGTATCGCTCTTCAGGATAGTGCTTTAGCCAACAGTAAGATGGTTGATGAAAGAATCCGGAGGCATATTGACAGGTTAAGCGTACTGGCAAATACCGCTACGGTTAAAGGTGACGACAAGAATGCGGCGCAGGCTTACTTGCTTGCTGAACTCAATCGTGATTTAAACCAGGAAGGATATTATTTTGATTTGATATCTCTGGCGGATTTAGACGGAACAGCGTTTGCCGTTGACGGCAGCAGGGTGGATGCGTCCGACCGGGCATACTTTCAGGCAGTCTTGAACGGACAGGACATTGTTGTGTCCGAGCCCATTATTTCCAGAAGTGGCGGTAAAATATCGGTAGCCATCGGGATGGCGGTGAAAAGGGACGGCCGGTTGTTTCGCGTGTTGATCGGCCTGATGAGCCTGGAAAGGCTTTCTGACGAGGTGGCTGCCATGAGACACGGGGAAAATGGGCGTGCTTATATTATTGACGCCAATGGCACGTGTATCGCCCACCCGGACAAAGAATTGCTCGGTGTGGATTTTTCGAAAACCGGTGGACCAGTAACACAGCAAATGGCGGATATGATTAAAACAATGATAATAGATAAAGCTGGTGTGGCAGAATACGGCTTTATGGGAGTCAACTCCATTCTAAATTACCAGCCAATTCCGTCGACCGGCTGGATCCTGGCGGTGGTAGCCGACCGCAATGAGGTTTTTGCCGCAGTTGACAACCTGACCCGGCAACTCACCGCAATAATCGTAATTACCACGTTGCTGTTACTGATTTTGGGCTGGTATTTTACCAGTAAAACAGTTCAGCCGATCAGTGACCTGATTACCGCAACCAGCCGGGTGGCCCAGGGTGACCTGGATACGGAAATAGTTGTAGATACCGGTGATGAGATCGGTTACTTGGCCCGGTCTTTTGACCAGATGCGACAGGACACTAAGGAGTTGGTTAACAATATTGCCGTAGCCGGCAACCGGGTGTCCGATATAGCTAAAGCGCTGGCTGTCAAGGCTGACCAAACCGCGGCGGCGGTTCAAAACGCGGGAATACCGGTATCCGGCGCGGGCAAAGCCGGAACAGGCCCTGGAGGCGGAGAAGCCGGCGCAGTCTCTTTCCGCACGGAGCATGATCGTCAAGGTATCGATAATGTTGTAAATACGATGCGGGAAATAGAACGTTCAGCCAACCAGGTGACAGCGTCACTGAACACTTTAAACCAAGCTATTGATGATGTGGGGCAGTTCGTGGAAGCGATCAACGCTATAGCCGGTCAGACCAATAAGCTGGCTTTGGACGCCGCTGTTGAAGCCACCCGGGCCGGCGAGGCGGGTAAAGGGTTTACTGTGGTTGCCGATGAAGTGCGCAATCTGGCTGAAAGTTCTGCTGAGTCGGCTGCGGAAATCAGCCGGTTGATCAGCAGGATTGTCAGTGAAGTAAAGCAGCAATCAGCTGCTGTGGTTGTCTCGGAAGACGGTAAGAAAAAGATGCCGCGAAATGAACGGATGATGCAGCATGTTAACCAGTCGTTGGCCGCCATCATTGGACTGGTGCAGGATTTAAGCGAGAAGGCCAAGGATGTGGCCGTTGCTGCTGAACAAGTGGGAAGAGCAGGACAGGATGTTGATGATGCCGGGAATAACTCAAGAAGTTGACAATCTTAAATTGTTAGCGGTATACTTTCGTAACAGTTCATATAAGATAGCATTTGTTGGGAGTGGGAAGGCAGTTGAAAAATAAATCGTTGAAGATTATTTCGTTATATATATGTTTATTTGCGGTGATAACAGTTATATTTACAGGCTGTTCATGGTGGCCTGTCGGGGTTGGTAGAACAGGCAGCCCGCTGGTGATAAAAGTTGAAGATTTTAGTATTTTTCTTTTTGAATCTTCAGAGGAAATTTACCGGGCGAACGTAAAGGATCAGGCAATGTGGGCCGGGCTAAAGGAGAAAGCCATCGGCGACGCGGAATATGCCGGACATTATAGCTGGCTGTATGACACCTATAGTGGTTGGGACGAACACCGCCGCACCCAGTTAAAAACAATCCTGGCCAATTACGACCCGCAGTATATGATTGAATGTTTGATCCAGGACGGAAAACAAACAGCGAGTTTTGATGAGATCATTAAATTTATCCGTGAGGAACGGTGTTTTAGGAATCAAAGAGATTTGCTGGTGGATTTTTATTCATGGTACGGCGCTAATTGCGCCTTGCCGCATTATGAGCAAATTAAACCGCTTTTGCAGCGGAAGGTCGATAAAACAATGGCTATGGTTGATAAAAACTTCGATATCGTCAACTTTATAGAAAAGGAAACCGGTATTCGCCAGAAGAAAAAGCTGCAAAACGTTGAGCTTCAATTAAATATGAGAATTATCGGGATGTCGGTTTTTTCGCGGAAAAAGGACACCATAACAACTGTCCAGTGGAACAGGACTCCTGAAAAGATCTGGACTGCGGTATTTAATGAATTTAGCGCGCCATTTTTCGAAACATTTACAGATACCTGGTCGTTTAAGTATATGGCCCGAAAGCTGAAAAAAGATGAAAAGCTAGCAGGCAAGTATAAGGATGATATTCCTTATACTTGGGAAGGGTGGATAGAAGAAAATTTGACCGAAGGCTTTGCCAGATATCTGGTTGTCCGCAAAGGGATTACCAGGGATTTGGGCGAAGGGTCTTATGTTTTTGACAAGGAATATGCCCAGACGCTGACTAGCAGTTTTGATCCGCAGAAGACCTCATTGAAAGAGTTTACTGTAAATTATATAAAGAAAACTTATGATATTTAATCTGGTGGAACGGGGGGCGTTCATTGGAGTTTAACGTGATTGAATTGCGTAAACTGATCGTAGATTGCTTAAATGAAGATATCGGTACCGGAGATTTGACCACCAACAGTATCGTTCCCGCAGATGCCGTTTCAACCGGTTATATTAAGGCCAAGGGAAACGGTACGTTAGCGGGGATGCAGGTGGTGGATGAGGTCTTCCGTTGTCTTGACCCGGCATTGCAATTTCAAGCACGGGCTGGTGACGGTGAGCTTGTAGAGCGTGGCCGGGTGTTGGCTGAGGTTAGCGGCAACGCGCGGGCAATCCTGACCGGTGAGCGGCTGGCGCTGAATTTTCTCCAGCGCCTTTCGGGAATTGCCACTAAGACAGCTCATTTAGTAAAATTAGTGGCTGGTACAAGGTCGCGTATTATAGATACCAGGAAAACCACACCTGGTTTGAGAATGCTGGAAAAATACGCTGTCAGGGTGGGTGGTGGACACAATCATCGCTTTGGCTTGTATGACGCCGTACTGATTAAGGACAATCATATTAAAATAGCGGGTGGTATCACCAATGCAGTAAAAGCGGCCAGACGGGCCAGCCCCCATACCGCGAAAATTGAAGTTGAAGTAGAGAGCCTGGCACAGTTGAGAGAGGCGCTGGAAGTCAAGTCTGACATTATTATGCTGGACAACATGACTGTGGAGATGATGCGTGAGGCCGTGGCGATTGTGGCAGGCCGGGCGCTGGTGGAAGCGTCAGGTGGTGTCACCGAGGAAAATATCCAGGCGGTAGCGTCGGCCGGCGTTGACCTGATCTCAGTTGGGGCGTTAACTCATTCGGTTAAATCTCTTGATATCAGCCTGGATTTAGTAGAAATAAAGCTCGATAAACGTTAACTTTATCAGTAATAAATGTTGACGTTTTATGGGCAAAAGATTAGAATATCTTACGGGAGTGGTTATTTTGAAAAGGGCTATTCTCCGGCTTCTAAAAGAGTTCCGGCCCGAATATGTTTCCGGTGAAGACATATGTAAAAAATTCAATGTAACCAGGACCGCGGTCTGGAAGCATATACAGGCCTTACGGGAGGATGGGTATGAAATTGAAGCCCGTCCGCGCGCGGGCTATTCACTAGTTAGTGTTCCGGACAGGCTTTATGCCGAGGAGATTCTGGACGGGCTGAACAGTAAGTTTTTCGGTCATGAGGTTTATTATTATGACAGTGTTTCTTCTACGAATGATGTGGCTAAGGAATTAGCCTTACAAGGTGCGCGTGACGGCTCGCTTGTTGTTGCCGAGGAGCAGACCGGGGGTAAAGGCCGGTTGGGTAGGGAATGGTATTCGCCTAAGTATAAGGATATTAAATTTTCCTTGCTCCTCTATCCGCCCGTCAATCCTTCCGAGGCATCTCAAGTGACCATGGTGACGGCGGTAGCCATGGCTCTGGCGGTTAGAAAAAAGACAGGGGTGCCTGCGGGCATCAAGTGGCCGAACGATCTGCTGGTGGAGGGCAGGAAGATCTGTGGCATCCTCACTGAAATGAGCGCTGAATTGGATAAAATTAATTATCTGGTGGTAGGCGCCGGCCTGAATGTCAACCAGGAGCTTGCTGATTTTCCTGAAGAAGTGCGTGATATTGCTACCTCTCTGAAGGTGGAAAAGGGGGTTGAGCTAGCCCGGGTCAGTTTGCTGCAGGCAATACTGGAGGAGTATGAACAATGGTATATGCTTTGGCTGGAACAGGGCTTTTCAGTAATTCTAGCCAAATGGAAAGAGTTGTCTGTTTCATTGCATTGTCCGGTACGTATCCATACCTTGAATAAATCCTGGGAGGGTTGGGCGGAAGATGTGGACGCTGACGGAGCGCTGTTGTTGCGTCTCCCGGACGGCGGGCTGCAGCGGCTGATAGCAGGCGACGTCTCATTGCGGGTGTAAAAATTTTAATTTAAATGTCAACTTTATTGTGGGTGATGGTTTACGCATTGTGGCGGGCGGGATAGTGTTTAAGAAGTCAGGAGTCAGTAGTCAGGAGTCAGGAGTCAGAAGACAAGAGACAAGGAGTTAGGAATCAAGGAATTAGAATAAAAGGATGGTTAGTTTGTTGTTTTATATTATTCTGAATTCTGACTCCTGAATACTTATTTTACAGGGGGAGGTTGATTTTATGTCCAGGTTTTCAGCGCGTGATATTACTATGACCGCGGTTTTTGCCGCAATGGCGGTAGTTGCCGCCATGCTGGTGCGCTACGCCGGTTCTGTTGTGCCTTTTAGTCTTATGCCTTTTGTGGTTATGCTTGCGGGTGGCTTGTTAGGACCACGCCTGGGGGCGCTGAGTATTGTTGTATATATTTTGCTGGGTTTGGTAGGTTTACCGGTATTTGCCACCGCTCCCTTTGGCGGGCCGTCATATGTTTTTCAACCGACTTTTGGCTTCCTGCTTGGTTTTATCGGAAGCGCATATGTTATCGGCGCTCTGCTAAAAAATCCGGAAAAGAGAAGTTACGCGCGCTATTTTATTGCTATGCTTGCCGGAATAATAGTTTATAATGTGGTTGGATTGCCTTATCTTTATGCTATTTTGACTTTTTATCTGGGTAAAACTTATTCTGTGATGCAAGTTTTGAAAATCGGTTTCATCCCATTCATTACCCTTGACCTGGTTAAAGCGGCAGTGGCCACGGTACTGGCCAGGGCGGTCTACCGGAGGTTGGACGCATACGGTGTCGACCGGACATGAACCGCGTCGTATGCCAAAAGGTCTTGATAGACTGATTCATTGTTTTTTTTCTTAATAAAAGGAGTATTTTAATATATGAAGAATTAATTTACCAGATTGCAATGAGGAGTTGGTTACATAATGCTCCGTCTGGTTAATGTCATGGAAATTCTAGTACGGGAGACTATTGACGACATCCTGAGAAATTATCAGGAAATATGCAAGTGTGAACGCTGCAAGTTAGACATGGCGGCGATTGCGCTGAACAAGCTGTCTCCTTCCTACGTGGTTACGGCGGAAGGTGAGGTTTTGTTGAGGGTGGGTTCCTTGAAACAACAAAACAAAGTGGATATTATCAGGGTTGTAACTGAAGCCATTGATATTGTGAGCAAAAAACCGCACCATTTAAGGGAAGAAAACTGAAACTTGATGAATCTGAGCCACAGGTTGCACCTTGCCGGGCTCTTTGGTAAAATTGTATGGTGACATTCTACAGTAGCATTTTACATGAAAGCGGGGACGGAAATGATCCTGGTTTTTGATGTCGGCAATACAAATATAGTTCTGGGAGTCTACAGAGGCAGCGAATTAGTGGCGGACTGGCGAATATCCACAAGACGTGAACGCACAGCCGACGAATATGGGATCATGCTTAAAGAATTGTTCGCTATCTCAAAACTTGAGATGAGTTCAATTAAAGCCACAGTAATTTCCACGGTGGTTCCGCCACTGACGTTCACATTGGAGAGAACATGTCAAAAGTATTTTGAGCTTACACCACTGATCGTAGGCCCGGGCATTAAGACAGGGCTTCCGGTTCATTATGAAAATCCCAGAGAGGTAGGAGCGGACCGTATCGTCAATGCAGTTGCCGGTATTGAACTGTACGGCTGCCCGCTGATCATAATAGATTTTGGAACAGCCACGACCTATTGCGCTATTAACTCAAGGGGCGAATATCTGGGCGGGGCGATCGCACCTGGTATCGGCATATCTACGGAAGCGCTTTTCGCGCGGGCGGCTAAGCTGCCCAGGGTCGAATTGGTTAAACCGCCCTCTGTTATCGGGAAAAACACTGTCACAAGCATGCAGTCCGGTATTTTCTACGGGTTTGTCGGGCAAGTCGATGAAATTATCAGGCGGATGAAAAAAGAATTAGGTGAAAATGCCAAAGCCATTGCCACTGGCGGTCTTGCCAGGCTGATTGCCCAGGAAAGCTCGGAAATTGACCGGGTGGACTCTTTCCTGACCCTGACCGGGTTGCGTTTAATTTACGAGAGGAATTTACCGAAATGAGGATCGGACAAGTTATGCTGGCCAATCCGGTGATATCCGCCCCGATGGCGGGCATTACCGACAAGGCCTTCCGGATATTAGCCCGAGAGGTGGGATGCGGCCTGGTCTGCACCGAAATGGTGAGCGACCAGGCTCTTTTATATGGTAATCCGAAGACCTGTGAAATGCTAAACCTGGCTGGTGAGCGCGGCCCGTTAAGTGTTCAAATCTTCGGCTCGAACCCCGTTTATATGTCCATGGCGGCGCAAATTGCGGAAAGCCGCGGCGCTGCTATTATTGACATCAATATGGGATGTCCGACACCCAAAATTGTCAAGAACGGTGAAGGGGCGGCGCTGATGAGGAATCCTCAATTAGCGGCTGAAATTGTCAGGGCAGTGGTCGAGCGGGTGCAGATCCCGGTAACGGTTAAGATGCGTAAAGGCTGGGATGAAGAGTCGGTAAACGCTGTAGAAATGGCAAAACTGTTAACCTGTGAGGGTGCCGCGGCATTAACCGTACATGGCCGCACGCGGTCACAGTTTTATACCGGGAAGGCGGACTGGGAAATAATCGCCGCGGTGAAAAAGGCTGTGGACGTGCCGGTAATCGGCAACGGCGACATCCGACGTCCGGAAGATGCTTTGTTAATGATGGAGCAGACAGGCTGTGACGGGATTATGATTGGCCGGGCTGCCTTAGGTAACCCATGGATATTTGCCAGGACGTTGCATTTTTTGGAAACCGGCATGATTTTACCTGAGCCCGGGCCGGGAGAACGGGTGACGATAGCCCTGCGGCACTTGAACTTACTTATAGAAAACAAGGGTGAGAAAGTGGCTGTGCGGGAGATGCGCAAGCATGCCGCCTGGTACACCAGAGGACAGCGGGGCGCGGCGAAGGTGAGGGAAAAGATTAATAGAGCCGGATCTAAAGAGGAACTGGAAAAGATATTAAATTTGAGTTTATGTGGTACTTGCGAAGAGTGGTAAGCTTTGTTAATATTTTAGTGTACACAAATATGTGCACATAATTATCTGACTCATGAAGAATAATATACTTACAGGTTAGCGCCAAGCCATATGAACAAAAACTTTATTAGTACTCAGGAGTCAGAATGGGAGAATGGTTTATTGTCTTGAAATATTCTGACTCCTGACTCCTGAATTCTGAATACCTAAAATAAAGGGTGTGTGTTTTGGATTTAATTCGTCTTGGGGAGAAGATAATAAGCAGAAGAAAAATTAATCATATTGTTAGCAGTATGCTGAATCTGAGGGGTAAAGGTCTTTCCCAAACTGAAGTTGCTTCAAAGCTGGGAGTTGACCGGACTCTGGTCTGTCGTCTGGAAAATTTAGGTGAAATTAGGAAGGGACGCAGGCTGGCTGTCTTCGGTTTCCCTGTTTTGAATAAAGTAGAGATTCGGGAGGTTCTGGAGCGGGAAGGCGTGGATTTTATTTTTCTGATGTCCGAGGAGGAGCGTTGGGAATTTGTTAAACAAAAAAGCGGTGTTGATTTATTTGATGCAATCATGGATTTGATTGTCAAAGCCCACTCTTTTGATCAGGTGCTTGTGATCGGTTCAAATCAGCGGATCAAAATTTTTGAGGCGGTTTTAGACAAAGAAGTGGTGGGGTTTGAGATTGGCGAGTCGCCTATTCGAGAAGATAAGTATGTCGACCCGGATGAATTAGTGGATTTGGTCAGGGCAATCAAGGAATAGGAGGTTAAAGTTTGCAAAGATTTGCCTTCATGCTCCACCCCCTGTCAACGGGGGATGTGGTCAGGAAATTCAGGATTGCAAAACTTATGCCTGACAAAGTGCTGGAGCGGGCGTTTGCCCTGCTGCCACCGTTAAAAACGTCTCAAATCACCGGGATCCACTCTCAGCACGGAGAGACGGAAGGGTGGTTTATCGCGTGCCCGCTGACGCCCAGGCTGATCATGAGTATGCCGCAGGCATATGTTATCAATAAAATAATTCAAGGCGGCCGCCTGGCTGAGAAACTGGGCGCCAAGATACTTGGCCTGGGCGCTTTTACAAAAGTAGTGGGCGACGCCGGTGTTACGGTTGCCAGGAATTTAAAAATACCTGTTACCACGGGAAATAGTTATACAGTGGCCACGGCTATACAGTCGGTCAGGGAGGCCGCACTGGTGATGGGTCATGACTTAAAAAAGGCATCGGTGGTGATTCTCGGCGCCACTGGTTCCATCGGGCGGGTTTGCGCGTTGATCTTGGCTGGAGAAGTACGCAGCATGACCCTGGTGGCCAGGGAAGAACGCAAATTGGAGGAACTGGCCGCGAAAGTGCTTTATGATACCGGACTGGCTGTTAAAATCACATCCGACAGTAAAAAAGCGCTTCGCTCCGGCGATATCGTGATCACAGTGACCAGCGCTATAGATACGCTTATTGAACCGGAAGATTTGAAGCCCGGCGCGGTTGTTTGTGACGTCGCCCGGCCGCGTGACGTGTCAAAGAGAGTTGCTGAGGTGCGTGACGATGTTCTTGTTATTGAGGGAGGGGTCGTGGAAGTACCCGGCGATGTCGAATTCAACCTGAACTTCGGTTTCCCTCCTAAGACGGCTTATGCTTGTATGGCTGAAACAATGGTATTGGCACTGGAAAAACGCTTTGAAAGCTTTACGCTCGGCCGGGAGCTGCGCATAGAGAAAGTTGAAGAAATCGCCGCGCTGGCAAAAAAACACGGCTTTAAACTGGCCGGCTTCCGTAGTTTCGGCAGGGCAATATCCTTGCAGGAAATCGAAATGATCAAACGTCACGCCAGGGGTGCCGCAATTCTGCCGGCAATGAATAATAACTTTGAATTGATTCCGGAGTCAAGATAGCAAGATAGCCTTGACAAATCTGAGGCATCTCCTTATAATGTCACTAAAGTCCTGACTGTATAATAAATTAACAGCACCATCAAGCACTGCGGAGGGGTCGCTTTTTGCAGTGCTTTAAGTGTAGTATGGGGCTTTTTCTACCCACATGAATATATAAAGACACGTTACATATATTTTTAAAAGGTCATTCCAGAGATAAGGAGACTGTGTTAATGAAAGAAAAAGAAGTAATTTTAACTGTTGACGGGCTAAAGAACTTAGAAGACGAGCTTGAACAGCTGAAATCGGTAAAACGGCGGGAAGTGGCTGAGAGAATCAGACAGGCCATTGCTTTTGGCGACATTAGCGAGAATTCTGAGTATGAAGACGCGAAAAACGAGCAGGCCTTTATTGAAGGCCGCATTTTGACTTTAGAAAAGATGCTGCGAAACGCAAGAATAATAGATGATGAGAACTTAGGCACTGAAGTTGTTTCCATCGGTTCGGTAGTTTTGTTAAAGGATCTGGAAATTGACGACGAGTTTAAGTATACTATAGTAGGTTCCGCGGAGGCCGACCCCGGGGCGAACAAGATTTCAAATGAATCACCGGTGGGCAAGGCTATACTTGGCATGCCCAAGGGCAGTGTGGTTGAGGTTCAAGTGCCGGCGGGATTACTAAAATACCAAATCATGGATATATTGAGGTAAGTACGTACCGGAGGTAGTTAACATTTATGTCTGAAAAGAAAAAAGACGCCGTTACGAAGGATGATGCGCAGGTTTCATCCGAAGAGGAACTTAACGAGTTAATGCTTGTGCGCAGGGAAAAGCTTGCCGAACTGCGGGACAAGTGTGTGGAACCTTATGGCGGACGTTATGAGCGCACTCACATGGCAAAAGATATTTTAACCAATTTTGCGGAATTAGAAAATAGTACTGTTGTAGTGGCAGGTAGAATAATGTCCAAGCGGGGGATGGGTAAAGCGTCATTCGCTCATATTCAGGACGCTACAGGCCAGATTCAAATTTACGCCCGTTTAAACGATATTGGTCAGCAAGCGTATGAATTATTTGGTAAATTAGATATAGGCGATATTATTGGTGTGTCCGGTAAGGTTTTTAAAACCCGCATGGGTGAAATTACTGTCGCAACGGAAGACTTAAAACTGTTGTCAAAATCGTTGCGCCCCCTGCCGGAAAAATGGCATGGGCTAAAGGATGTGGAACTTCGTTACCGGCAGCGCTATGTGGATCTCATCGTAAATCCGGAAGTAAAAGAAGTTTTTGAAGCTAGAAGTAAAATTGTACGCGCTGTGCGCAGTTACCTGGACAACCGCGGTTTCCTGGAGGTGGAAACGCCGATGATGCACAGTATTGCCGGCGGCGCCGCGGCTAGGCCATTTATCACATACCATAACACCTTGGATATGAACCTGTTTTTAAGAATTGCCCCGGAGCTTTACTTGAAAAGGCTAATCGTAGGGGGTTTTGAAAAGGTTTACGAGATAAACCGTAATTTCCGCAATGAGGGAATTTCCACTAAGCACAACCCTGAGTTTACCATGCTGGAATTATACCAGGCTTACGCCGATTATAACGATATGATGAATTTAACCGAGGAACTGGTTTCCAGCATTGCATTAGATGTGTTCGGAACCGCAAAGATAGAATATCAGGATACCCAGATCGATCTGTCGCCAAAGTGGACAAGGATTCCCATGCTCGAGGCGGTCAAGTTACACTCCGGTATTGATTTTAGTATAATAAAAACCGCTGAAGAAGCTAAAAACGCCGTAAAACAGGCGAAGATCGGTCTGGAAATTGAACCGGGCGAATCATGGGGTTCCATTTTAAATAAAGTTTTTGAAGAAGTAGTGGAGCCCAGGTTGATTCAACCCACTTTTATAATGGATTACCCGGTGGAAATATCGCCGCTGGCCAAGCGCAAAGCTGAAAATCCTGAATTAACATACCGGTTCGAATTATATATTTACGGCCGTGAAATGGCCAACGCTTTCTCTGAGCTGAATGATCCCATTGATCAAAAGGGGCGCTTCCTAAAACAAGTTGAAAAAAGAAGCGCCGGGGATGAAGAAGCGCACATGATGGACGAAGATTATATTACCGCTTTAGAATACGGTATGCCTCCGGCAGGCGGGTTAGGCATCGGGATTGACCGGCTGGTAATGCTGTTGACGAACTCACCTTCAATCAGGGATGTCATTTTGTTCCCGTTAATGAGGCCGCGTGATTGATAGAATCGGGGACATTCCTCCGGCCCCAAAGATAGGCCCGTTAGGGAGGTGTGTCCCCTTTCCTAAGCCATGAACTCTTCACCCTCGGGCGAAGGAGTTTGCTAGCTAAAAATGATGGCGAGATGTTGACATGGTTATCTCTTTATGATAATATAATCACCCGGGTATTTTTCCAAATGATTAATTTCCCGGCAATAAAAAAGTCTTGACAAGAGAAATTGAAAGTGGTAAAGTAGCAAATGTGTTGCGGAAAATTTCGCAACCATAAGCGACAAGAGGTCTTTGAAAACTAAACAGTGGATGGATGGAAATCACAGTAGTCAGTAGTCAGTAGTCAGAATAAATTGAGGTACGAATTTATTCGCGCATCAATAAGACTACCGGCAACAGACAACCGACAACTGAAAACACATGACTCTCGTCGAAGCGAAAGCTAGAAGCGAGCAGTACATTCCGAAAGAAGAAAAAGAGCCAAGAAAACAAACTATTCATATATAAATGGAGAGTTTGATCCTGGCTCAGGACGAACGCTGGCGGCGTGCTTAACACATGCAAGTCGAACGGAGGTTACGAGGAAGCTTGCGAATTGTAACCTTAGTGGCGGACGGGTGAGTAACGC